>DASSXM010000096.1:0-2043 GCA_035703805.1 Gaiellaceae bacterium
CCGCCGACGTAGCCACGCGCGAGCTGCGACAGCCCCGCGGGGCCCGACTTGTCGGCGAACAGCGGCGTGCCTTCCTTCCACAGCGACTGGTGGCAGTGCATGCCCGACCCGTTGTCGCCGTAGATCGGCTTCGGCATGAACGTCACCGACTTGCCGGCGAGCCGCGCCGTGTTCTTGACGACGTACTTGTACGTCATCACCTGGTCCGCCATCCGCGTGAGCGACTGGAAGCGGAGATCGATTTCGCACTGGCCGCCGGAAGCGACCTCATGGTGGTGGAACTCGCACGGGATGCCGAGCCGCTCGAGCGTCAGCACCATCTGCGAGCGCAGGTCGTGCAGCGTGTCGTGCGGTGCCGGCGGGAAGTAGCCCTGCTTCTCGCGGATCGTGTAGCCGAGGCCGGGCTCGCCCGAGTTCCAGTGGCCCTCGCCGGAGTTGACGAGGTAGCGCGCCTCGTTCGGGCCGCTCGTGTACGAGACCTCGTCGAAGACGAAGAACTCGCACTCGGGACCGACGAAGCACGTATCGGCGATGTTGCTCGCGCGGAGATAGTCCTCAGCACGCTTCGCGACACGACGCGGATCCTTGAGGTACGGCTGCCTCGTCACCGGATCGGCGATCTCGCAGACGAGCGAGAGCGTCGGCGCCTCGGTGAACGGGTCGAGGATGGCGGTGGACGCGTCCGGCATCAGGAGCATGTCGCTCTCCGAAATGCTCTGCCAGCCGCGGATCGACGAGCCGTCGAAGCCGAGCCCTTCCTCGAACGCAGACTCGTCGAGGCCCGCCACGGGCAGCGTCACGTGCTGCCACGTTCCGAGCAGGTCGCAGAACTTCAGGTCGACCATCGCCGCGCGTGTCTCGCGCGACCATTCGAGCGCCTCGCGGGGCTCGACTTCGCCCTCGAGGTAGTGCCGCAACTCCTTCTCGATGTCGGACATTCCACTCCTCCTCCGGACCATGAAAAAAGCCCCACGACTCGTATGAGTCGTGAGGCCCCGTTGCCTCGCGCGCCTGCCCACTGTGGCAGGCGATCCGCCGGAAGACTAGCCGATCGCGCGGACGGACGGCAAGCGCGTGGGCTGGTCCCCGTTTACGGGCTCGTAACCCTCGAAATGCGACTCGAAGACACCCTCGCCGCCGGTGAGGTGAGACAGCTGCCGTTGCAGCTCGCGTACGCGCAGGACCGGCAAAGTCGTCTTGGCCACGGCGTACTCGCTCGTCAACGACGAGGTCTCGAGCCCTGCGCCGAGTCGCGCAACCGCTGCGGTCACAGCGCCGATCGTCCCCGAAGGGATCTCGATCCTGAGTCGCAACGTCGGCTGGCAAACGACTGTCCGCGCCTGCTCGAGCGCCTTCGTCAGGACGATCGGCGTCAGCTTTCGAAAGCTCGTAGGCGTACTCGAGCCACGCTTGGACGGCGGTCCGTCCGCGACACCGTAGGCGCACTTCGTCATCGTCACAGCGCAATCGATCACCTGCCAGCCGAACAACCCCTCGCGCAGCGTGCGACGGACGTAGTCCTCCATGTGCGCGACGAAGCCCTCTCGCGTCTTGTACAGGTGAAGCGGGATGGTCTGCGAATCGACGGCGACTGAGAAGGCGATCCCGGATCCATCCGCAGCCCGCTCGACGCGGAAGCCGATCGTCGCGTCGTACGGATTCGTCGGCGCATGCATCACCTCGACGGCCTCACCGACGCCGCGCGGACGTTCGACATAGATCGGAGTCGGCTCGCGGAGCAAGACCTCGAGCGCGTAGTCCCTTGCGAGCGTCGCCGCGATGACCTCCTTCTGCACCTCGCCGTACAGCGAGACTGAGATCTCCTGACGCAGATCGTCTTGACGGACATCGATCAAAGGGTCTTGCTCGGCGAGCTGCTCGAGGGCGACACGCAGCCGGTGTCCGTCGCCGGGATCGACGGGGACGACGACCGACTCGAGCGTCGGCGGCGGGAACTCGTGCGCCGCCTCCGGCGTGGCCGCGTGGCCGATCCGGTCGCCAATCTGGACGTCGGCGAGACCCCAGACCTTCGCGATCTCCCCG
>DASSXM010000027.1:0-6462 GCA_035703805.1 Gaiellaceae bacterium
TCCATCCGCTCGGGGTCGGTGATCATGTACGGCGAGAGGTAGCCCTTGTCGAACTGCATGCCCTCGGTGAACTCGAGCTCGAGGCCGAGAGTCTGGCCCTCCTCGACGTTCACGACGCCGTCCTTGCCGACCTTCTCGATCGCGTCGCCGATGACGTCGCCGATCTCGCGCTCGCGCGAGGAGACGGTCGCGACACGCGCGATGTCCTCCTTGCCCGAGACGTCCTTCGACTGCGACTTCAGGTTCTCGACGACTGCGTCGACGGCCGTCTCGATGCCGCGCTTGAGACCCATCGGGTTCGCGCCTGCGGCGACGTTCTTGAGGCCCTCGCGGACGATCGCCTGCGCGAGCACGGTCGCCGTGGTGGTGCCGTCGCCTGCGACGTCGTTCGTCGCGGTCGCGACCTCGCGCACGAGCTGTGCGCCCTGGTTCTCGAAGACGTCCTCGACCTCGATCTCGCGTGCGATCGTGACGCCGTCATTCGTGATCGTGGGCGCGCCGAACTTCTTGTCGAGCACGACGTAGCGCCCCTTCGGGCCAAGCGTGACCTTGACCGCATCGGCGAGGATGTTGACGCCACGCTCGAGAGCGCGACGCGCATCCTCGTTGAACTTCAGCTCCTTGTGAGCCATTTTCTGTTCAGTCCTCCTTACGACTTTGCGCCGGCCAGCTCGCGGGTACCCACGACCTTCGCGAGAACGTCGCTCTCGCGGAGGATCAGGTACTCGTCGGTGCCGACCTTGATCTCAGTGCCCCCGTACTTGGAGAAGACGATCTCGTCGCCTTCGTCCAGGTCCATGGGGACGAACTTGCCGTTGTCGTCCCGGCTGCCCGGTCCGACCGCGAGGACACGGCCGCGCTGCGGCTTCTCCTTCGCGGTATCCGGCAGCACGATGCCGCTGCTCGTGACGTCCTCCTCATCGAGAACCTCTACGATCAAGCGGTCACCAAGCGGCTTCAGGTTCATGCAACTGCCTCCTGACTGCGTACTTCGTGACACTGTCTGGCACTCTCACCCTGAGAGTGCCGAGCCATTCTACGAGCAACCGCGCCCCTTGGCAAGCTGAGGCGCCCGGAGGCGCCCGGAGGCACGCGGCAGTTTGTTACAAGGATGGGGATGAGGCGCGAGTTCTCCGCGGGCGCAGTCCTCGTCCGCTCGTCCAAGGGCCGCCAGATGCTGGCAGCGATCCGGCCCCAGGGCAAGAAGTCGGGCGTCTGGGCGCTCCCGAAGGGGGCGATCGACCCGGGCGAGAGACCGGAGGACGCCGCGGTGCGGGAGGCCTTCGAGGAGACCGGCGTCCACGGGACACTCGTCGAGAAGCTTGGGGACGTCCGGTACGTCTACACCTGGGAGGGCGAGCGTGTCTTCAAGGTCGTGAGCTTCTACCTCCTGCGCGCGGGGCGCGGGCGGATCGGCGCCATCGAGGAGGCGATGCGCGTCGAGGTTGCCGACGCGCAGTGGCTGCCGCTCGGCGACGCGCCGCGGCTGCTCGCGTACAAGGGGGAGCGCGAGATGGCGGCGAAGGCGAGCGCTAGGCTCGCCTCCGATGGCTGAGCCGGTCAACGTTTCGGAGTACCTCGCGGCCGCGGCCGCAAAGGTCGAACCGGAGCGCTGGTGCTACTTCGAGGGCGGCGCCGGCGACGAGGTGACGCTGCGCGGGAACACGGCGGCGTACGGACGCTGGGAGCTGCGCCCGCGCGTGCTCGTCGACGTCGGGGAGGTGTCGGCTGCGACGACGGTGCTCGGAACGCCGGTGTCGATGCCCCTTTGCGTCGCGCCCGTCGCGATGCAGCGGCTGCTCGATCCCGACGGCGAGGTCGCGACCGCGCGCGCCGCCGCTGCGGCGGGAACGCTGATGTGCGTGTCGACGATCACGACGAGCTCGCACGGCGAGATCGCAACGGCGGGCGACGCACCGCGCTGGCTGCAGCTGTACGTGCTGGCGGACAAGCAGCGAACGCTCGACCACATCGCGGAAGCGCGCGACGCCGGCTACAAGGCGCTCGCGCTCACCGTCGACACGCCGTACCTCGGCCGGCGCGAGCGCGACTTGCGGCTCGGCTTTCTGATTCCCGCCGACATCCCGCTTCCGTACGTGCGCGGTAACGATCCCGCGGTCGCAGAGACGATGGCGATGCATTTCCGCATGAGCCCGTCGGTGACTTGGCGCGATCTCGAATGGATCGCCGCCGAAAGTGGAATGCCGGTCGTCCTGAAAGGAATCCTCACGCGCGAGGATGCAACGCTCGCAGTCGAGCACGGCGCCGCCGCGGTGTGGGTCTCGAATCACGGCGGCCGTCAGCTCGACGGCGTTCCGGCAACGCTCGACGCATTACCCGAGGTGGTCGAGGCTGTCGCCGGACGGTGCGAGGTGTATGTCGACGGCGGCATCCGCCGCGGCACCGACGTGCTGAAAGCGCTGGCGCTGGGCGCGCGCGCCGCGTTCGCCGGGCGTGCGATCGTCAGCGGGCTCGCGGTCGGCGGCGAGACAGGGGTCACGCGTGTTCTCTCGCTCCTACGCGAGGAGATCGAGCTGGGACTCGCGCTGCTCGGATGCACGCGGCCGGACGAGGTCGCGCGCGCTCACGTTCAGCCCGCAGTGGCCTATGATCCGGGCGCTCGGCCCGCCTGATGTACGCGCTGAATTTCTACTCCCCGATGGTCGCTGACCAGCTCCGCACTGGTCGCAAGTCCGCGACCATCCGGCTCGGCGACAAGTCGGGGAAGTACAAGAAGGGCATGGTCGTGAAGGTGCTGTGCGGCGTGCGATTCGGCGCGCGCGAGCACGTATTCGACGCGGTCATCGACAAGGTCGAGGTGAAGACGCTCGGTGAGCTGTCGCCGCGCGAGATCGAGCACGACAACCCCGAGATCCGCCGTACGGACGAGATGGCGATGTTCCTCGGCCAGCTCTACAACCGGACGGTCGAGACAGACGAAGTCGTGACCGTCATCCGCTTCTCGCAGATCCTCAGCGGCCCGGTCGTGCCGACGTACCTCGGCGACCTCGACTACTGAGCCACGTCGTCCTCATCACGGGCTCGTCGAGTGGCATCGGCCGAGCCGTGGCGGAACGCTTCGCTCACGACGGCGCGCGCGTCGTGGTCAACTCGGCGCGCTCGGTGGAGGAAGGGGAAGCGCTCGCCCGGTCGCTTCCCGACGCGGTGTACGTGCAAGCCGACGTCGGGCGCGAAGACGATGCGAAACGGCTCGTAGCGAGCACGCTCGAGCGGTTCGGACGACTGGACGTCGCGGTCAACAATGCGGGTACGACGAGACGCGTCCGGTTCGAGGACCTCGACGGCGCCGACGACGAGCTGTGGCAGCGGATCCTCGCCGTGAACCTCATGGGCCCCTGGTACGTGAGCCGTGCCGCGACACCCGCACTGCGCGAGACGAAGGGCTCGATCGTCAACGTCGGCTCGGTCGCAGGCCTCATCGCGGGCGGCAGCTCGCTGCCGTACGCGGTGTCGAAGGCAGCGCTGCACCACCTCACGCGGACGCTTGCGCAGGCGCTCGCTCCCGACGTGCGCGTGAACGCAGTCGCGCCCGGGCTCGTGGACACTCCCTGGACCGCGGGCTGGGAGTCGAATCAGGCGATCGTCGCGCGAACACCGCTCGGCCGCGCGGCGACGCCGGATGACATCGCCGATGCCGTCGTCTTCCTCGCACGGGCGCAGTTCGCGACCGGCCAGGTCCTCGCGGTCGACGGCGGACTTACTCTCACGTAGTTCGGCGAATGGGCGAGCCGAAGAGCTCGGCCGCGCGCACACGCTCGCCGCACTCCTCGCAGTCTACGACCGCGATCGTCGAGAACGGCGCGCCGCACTTCTTGCACCGGCGTAGTAGCTCGCCGCCGCACTCCGGGCACTCGTCGAGCATCTCCGCTTCGAACTCCTCGAACCACCGCTTCGCAGCGCCGCACTTCGCGCACACGGCAACCCAGTCGCCGAGCACCTTGCGCCGTTCTTCGCGCAGCCAGTCTGCGGCCTTGCCCATACGCTGACTGTAGCCATGTATCCGAAGATCGAGCTGCACGTCCATCTCGAGGGCACGGTGCGCGCGCCGACGCTGAAGGAGATCGCGCGGCGCAACGACTACGCGCTGCCGGACGACCTCGAAAGCCTCTACGTCTTCCGCGACTTCCGCCACTTCATCGAGGTGTGGATCCTCACGACGAACGCTCTGCAGACGGAGGAGGACTTCCGCCAGATCGTCGTCGACTACGCGGCCGAGGCGGCGTCGCACGGCTGCGTGTACATCGAGGGGATCTTCAGCCCGGCGGAGCGCGTGCGCCGCGGCGTCTCGTATGCGGCGCAGTTCGAGGGCGTGTGCGCCGGCGCACAGGAGGCGCGCGAGCTCCACGGCGTCGAGGTGCGGCTGACGCCGGACATCCCGCGTAGCTTCACGCTCGAGGAGGCGCACGAGACGGTGGAGTGGTCTGCGCGCTACCGCGACCGCGGCGTCGTCGCCGTCGGTCTCGGGGGCCTCGAGGCCGAGTATCCCCCGGAGCCGTATGGACCTGTCTTCACGCGCGCGCGCGAGCTTGGGCTCGGATCGGTCCCGCACGCGGGTGAAGTCGCGGGCGCGGAGTCGGTGCGCGGCGCGCTCGACGCGCTCGGCGCCCACCGGCTGCGACACGGCATCCGCGCTGAAGAGGACTCCGGGCTCGTGCGGGAGATCGCCGACCGCCGCGTCGTCCTCGACGTCTGCCCGCTCTCGAACCTCCGCACGGGCGCGGTGCGCTCGCTCGATGAGCATCCGCTTCCGCGGCTCGTCGCCGCCGGGGTTCTCTGCTCGATCTCGACCGACGACCCCGCGATGTTCGACACCGATCTCACCCGCGATTACGAGGCCGCGACCTCGTTCGGCCTCGACCCGCGCTCGTTCTACGAGGCGGGCGTCGTGGGTGCGCTCTGCGACGAGGAAACGCGCGAGCGCCTGCGAGCAATCGGCAACGCCTACGACTGGCGTTAGAGTTCCCCTCCGGATGGCGATCGCACGGGAGGCACAACCGGTCGGCTCGCTGCACGAGGTGCGCGAGGCCGGCCTCGACCGCGAGGACCTGCTCGGCGTCTACCGCAACATGCTCATCACGCGCGGCGTCGAGGAGCGCGGCCACATCCTCTACCGGCAGGGGAAGATCCCCGGCTCGTTCTACACCGGCCGCGGCAACGAAGGCGCAGCGGTCGGCGTCGCAACCGCGATGAGCTCCGAGGACGTGGGCACACCGTTGCATCGCGACATGGGCGTGCACATCACGCGCGGCGTCGAGCCGTGGAAGATCTTCGCGCAGTACATGGGACGCCAGGACGGGCCGACGCACGGCCGGGACGGCAACGTGCACATGGCCGACTCGCAACTCGGGATGATCGCGATGGTCAGCCATCTGCCGGCAATGCTCCCCGTCGCCGTCGGTTGCGCGCTCGCGTTCCGCATCCGAGAAGAGGCGCGCGTCGCGGTCGGCTGGTTCGGCGAAGGCGCGTCCGCCCGCGGCGACTGCCACGAGGCGATGACGCTCGCGGGCACGCGCAAGCTGCCGGTGGTCTTCATCTGCGACAACAATCAGTTCGCCTACTCGACGCCGTCGTACCTCGAGTTCGCGACGGAGCATGTCGCGGATCGCGCGCAGGCGTACGGATTCGAAGGCGTCGTCGTCGACGGCACGGACGTGCTCGCGGTGTACCGCGAGGCGAAGCGCGCGATCGAGAAGGCGCGCGCCGGCGGCGGGCCAACGCTCGTCGAGTGCCTGACGCTCCGCATGGAGGGTCACGCGGTGCACGACGACGCCTTCTACGTCCCCAAGGAGATGCTCGAGCAGTGGGCCGCCGCCGACCCGATCGAGCGTTTCCGCCTCTGGCTCCGCACGAACGCGGAGATGACGGACGCGGAGGAGGATGAGATCGCGAGCAGCGTCAAGAGGCTCCTCACGTCCGCGCTCGAACGCGCGGAGGAGTCGCCGCAGCCCGATCCGTCGACGCTGACGCACGGCGTATACGCGTCCCCCGAAGATCTCGACACGCCGCACCACAAGTAATGGCAGAACTGACCTACCTCCAGGCGATCTCCGACGGCCTCCGCGGCGAGATGCGGCGCGACAAGCGCGTGTTCCTCATCGGCGAGGACGTCGGCGTGTACGGCGGCGCGTTCAAGGTCTCGGCCGGCTTCCAGGAGGAGTTCGGTCCGTGGCGCGTCATCGACGCGCCGCTTGCAGAGACCGCGATCATCGGCGCCTGCACGGGCGCCTCGATGATGGGCATGCGGCCGGTCGCGGAGATGCAGTTCGCGGACTTCATCTCGTGCGGCTGGGACCAGCTCGTCACCGTCGCGGCGAAACAGCGCTGGCGCGCCGGCACCGCTGTTCCGCTCGTCGTACGCCTCCCCTCGGGGGGCGGCTTCTCGGGAGGCCCGTTCCATTCGCAGAACCCGGAGTCGTCGTTCGCGCACATCCCCGGGCTCAA
>DASSXM010000041.1:0-8423 GCA_035703805.1 Gaiellaceae bacterium
TCGCGTACGCGCGCAACGCCGACAAGCTGCGCCTGCTGCCGCGGTTGTGCGTTGCGTCCGAGGGCGCGGTCGACTCGATTCAGCTCGTCACGCGCGTCCCGCTCGAGCAGGTGCGGACGGTCGCGGTCACGCCGGAGTCCGCGACATCCGTCGCGCTGACGAAGGTGCTGCTGCCCGAGGCAGACCAGGCTCCACTCGAGGCGTACGACACCGGCGAGTCGGAGGCAAAGCTGTTGATCGGCGACGCAGCGCTCCGCTCGGCGTTCGAGGATCCGACCCCGCACTACGACCTCGGGAGGCTCTGGCTCGAGCGGACCGGGCTGCCGATGGTGTTCGCGGTGTGGGCGTGCCCGGAGCCGCTCGCGGACGGGCTCGCCGAGCTCGAGAGCGCGCTCGTCGACTCCGTGCGCCGCGCGCGCGCCGAGCCCGAGCAGCTCGCGTTCGAGGCGGCGGAGCGCTACGGCTACCCGGCCGGCTTCCTCGCGCGTTACTTCGAGAAGCTTCGGTACCGCTTCGGCCCGCGCGAGCGCGCCGGTCTGTACACGTTCCTCGAGCTCGCGCGCGACGCCGGCCTGCTCGAGACCGTGCCCGAGCTGCGCTTCGTGCAGACGCAGGGCGTGGCGGTCGCATGAACGACGTGCTGGAGAAGGCCGCGGACGGCGAGCGCATCGACGAGGCCGAGGCGGTCGAGCTGTTGCGCTCGCGCGACCTCGTCGCGGTCGGACGCGTCGCGAACTGCGTGCGCAACCGCAAGCACGATCCCGCCCGCATCACGTTCATCGTCGACCGGAATCTCAACTACACGAACATCTGCTACACGGACTGCGACTTCTGCGCGTTCTACCGCCGCCCGGGTGACACGCGCGAGGGCTATCTCCTGCCGAAGCCGGTCATCTTCAAAAAGATCGAGGAGACGCTCGCGCTCGGCGGCACCGGCCTCCTCATGCAGGGCGGCCATCATCCCGATCTCGGCGTCGAGTACTACGAGGATCTCTTCCGCTCGATCAAGGCGCGCTACAAGATCCACCTGCACGCGCTGTCGCCGTCGGAGGTGCAACACATCTCACGCCGATCGAAGCTCACGATTCCCGAGACGCTGACGCGGCTGCGTGACGCGGGACTCGACTCGATCCCCGGCGGTGGTGCCGAAATTCTCGTCGACCGCGTGCGCGAAATCATCGCGCCGAAGAAGACGACCTCGAGCGAATGGCTCGGCGTCATGCGTCACGCGCACCGGCTCGGCATCTCGACGACGGCGACGATGATGTACGGCCACGTCGAGACGGTCGAGGAGCGCGTCGAGCACATGCGCAAGATCCGCGAGCTGCAGGACGAGACCGGCGGCTTCCGTGCGTTCTTCTCGTGGACGTTCCAGGACGACGGCAACCGACTGGGCGAGAAGGTTCCGCCGGAGACGCGGCCGACGTCGTTCGACTATCTCCTCACGCAGGCGGTGTCACGCATCTATCTCGACAACGTGCCGCACATCGGTTCGTCCTGGGTGACACAGGGGAAGAAGATCGGCCAAGTCGCGCTGCAGTTCGGCGCCGACGATCTCGGCTCCGTGATGATCGAGGAGAACGTCGTCTCCGCCGCCGGCACGACATACCGCACGACGACCGAGGAGTTCGTCCACCTCATCAAGAGCCTCGGCAAGATTCCGGTGCAGCGAGACACGCTGTACCGCGACGTGCGCGTCTTCAACTGAGGCGCGGCTACTCTGGCGCAGGGTCGTGCTGCGCAAGCTTTCCATCCTGGCCGCGCTCGCCGGAGCAGCGGCGCTTCCTGCCGGAGCAAGCCGTGAGATCTCGGCGCAGATCGTCGCGCAGTCGCTGCTCATGCCGGGCGTCACGTATCAGCGGCAGGTCGAGTTCACCCCACACGGGCCGGTGGTGCTCGACGTCGTCACAGCGCCGAGACCCGACGGCTCCCTGTACACGCTCGCGCCTGCGCTCTCGAACGGCGCGATCGTCGGGACGCAGAATCTCACTGACATCGAGAAGGGCCTGGCGGCGACCACCACGACCGTCGGCGTGAACGGCGATTTCTTCGCTGCGAATGGGTCGCCGAGTGGGATCCTCATGCGCGGCGGGGCGCTCGACTCGGCGCCCGCGGTCGGACGGTCGGGCCTCGGCATCACGCCGGACGGAACGCTCACGGTCGGGAGCGTCGCGTTCGACGGAACGTGGCGCGGCACGAGCCAGCGCCGGCAGCTCGACCTCAACGATCCGCCGGTCGCCGGCCACACGACGCTGTACACGTCGGCGTGGGGGACGGCGACGCCGGCAGAGAGTGGTGTGGTCGAGGACGTGCTCGGCGTCTTCCCACCTGCGCAGCCCAACCACGTGCTCTCGAGCGTCGTCGCGCAGGTCGTGGCCCAGGGCGGGACGCCGATCCCGCCCGGAGGCGCGGTGCTCGTCTCGCGTGGCGCGCAGGCTCAGTACCTGACCGCAGAGGCGCCCAGCGGCCAGACGGTCGAGGTGCGCCTGACGCTGACGCCCGACTGGAGCGGAATGGCGAGCGCGATCGGCGGCGGCCCGCTGCTCGTCGCCGACGGCAGGGCCGTCTTCCGCGCCAATGAGGCATTCGATCCGTCGAACCTCAGCGCGCGAACAGCGCGCAGTGCCGTTGGGCAGCTCGCCGACGGTCGCATCGTGCTCGTCAACGTCGAAGGTGGCCGCGCGGCGTACAGCTCGGGCATGACGTCATACGAGCTCGCGGTCGCGCTCGTCCGTCTCGGCGTGGTCACCGGAATGTCGCTCGGCGGAGGTGCGCCGTCGTCGATGGCGTTCGACGGCACGCTCCTGACGCGTCCGTCAACCGGTACCGAGGCGCCGATCTCGGACGCGCTGCTCCTCTCGTACAACGGTGTGTATGCGGCGCCTCCGACGACCAGCGTGCTGTCACCGAACGGCGACGGCGTCGACGACACGCAGACGTTCTCGTACAAGCTGCTTCGCCCGTCCACCGTCACCGCGGCGGTCGTCGGACCAGCGGGATCCCAGGTAACGCTCGCACAGGACAGCGAGCAGCCCGGCGTACACACGCTCACCTGGAGTGGGCTTCCGGCAGCCGAGGGCAAGTGGACGTTCACCGTCACCGCGACCGACGACCTGAAGCGCACGACGACGGCAACGCGTGACTTCGTCGTCGACAACACGCTCGCGTCGCTGCAGGTGACGCCCGCGGTCGCGACGCTGCGCCCGAAGGCCTCAGGCCTTCTCGCGGCCTCGTTCCAGCTTGCGCATCCGGCGAAGGTGACGGCGACCGTCGAGACCCGCGCCGGGGTCGTCATCGCAACGCTCTTCAACGCCACGTTGCAAAGCGGGCCGCAGACGATGCTGTGGAACGGCCGCACCGGCACCGGCGCGCTCGCGTTCGGCGGCACCTACCAAGTGCACGTCGTCGCGACGAACTCGATCGGCACGGTCTCGCTCGTCGCGCCCTTCACGGCGCATAGACTCGGCTAGTGCTCGCAAGCGTCACGTCGACCGTCACGAGTCACGTCGCCTCGCAAGGGGTCTACGCCGTGTTCATCCTCATGGCGATCGACGCCGTCTTCCCTGCGGCGAGCGAGCTCGTCATGCTCTACGCAGGCGCGGTGGCGGCCGGCGTGTTCGCGTCGGCGCATCACGTCTCGTTCTTCGGTGCGCACATCGGCTTCGGCGCGGGCGCGTTCGTCGTGCTCGGGCTTGCGGGAACGCTCGGCTACCTCGTCGGCGCGATCGTCGGTTGGGCGATCGGGCTCTACGGCTGGCGACAGATCCACATCACGCCCGAGCGCTTTGCCCGCGCGGAGCGGTGGTTCGCGCGCTGGGGAAACGTCGGCGTGCTCGTCGGCCGCCTCACCCCAGTCGTTCGCTCCTTCGTCTCCATTCCGGCCGGCGCACTCGGGATGCCGCTCGGCCCGTACACGCTGTTGACGTTGATCGGCTCGGCGATCTGGGCGTTCAGCATCGCCGGCATCGGCTACGGGCTCGGCTCGAGCTACAAGAGCTTCGACCACGGCTTCAAATACGTGGAGTACGCCGTTGTTGCAGGCGTCGTGCTCCTCGCGGCGTATTTGGTATCCCGCTGGTTGAACGCAGCTAAAGTGAGCCGACGCCGTGCAGACGATCCCGCTCGTTGACGTCAAGGCGCAATACGCGCCGCTGATCCCGGAGCTCGAGGCCCGCTTCAGCGAGGTTCTCGCGTCGGCCGAGTTCATCCGTGGACCGCACTACTGGGCCTTCCAGAAGGAGGCGGCCGCGTACCTCGGCGTCGCCGACACGATCGGCGTCGCGAACGGGACCGACGCGATCGTGCTCGTGCTCGACGCGATGGAGATCGGCCCCGGGGACGAGGTCATCTGCCCGGCCTTCACGTTCTACGCGACGGCGGAGTCGATCGCGCGGCGCGGCGCAACACCGGTCTTCGCCGACATCGATCCGCTCACGCTCAACATCGATGTCGACGACGTCGCCGCGAAGATCACGACGCGGACGCGCGCGATCATGCCCGTCCATCTCTTCGGTCGTCCCGCGCGCACCGCGGAGCTCGTCGAGCTCGGGGTGCCCGTGATCGAGGATGCGGCGCAGGCGTTCGGCGCACCCGGCGTCGCGCAGCTTGGTGCGATCTCGACATACAGCTTCTATCCGACGAAGAACCTCTTCTGCCTCGGCGACGGCGGGCTCATCGCGACGAGCGACACCGAGCTCGCCGACCGGGTGCGGATGCTCTCGTTCCACGGCTCGCGCGACAAGGTCGACTTCGACTTCGTCGGCTACAACTCGCGCCTCGACGAGGTTCAAGCGGCGATGCTGCGCGTGTTCCTCACGCATCTCGACGAGTGGAACAGCGGCCGTCGCGAGGCTGCGGCGCGCTACGCCGAGCTCGGCCTGGGCGAGATCGTCGAGCTGCCGCAGGACGATCCGGCGCACATCTACCACCTGTTCGTCTGCCGCTCGACCGAGCGCGACCGTATTCGCGCGGCACTCTCCGATGCGGGTATCGCGTCCGCCGTCTACTACACGACGGGCCTGCATCTGCAGCCTGCGCTGCGCTTCCTCGGCTACGAGGCCGGCGCGCTGCCCGAGACCGAGCGCGCCGGACAGGAGACGTTCTCCCTCCCGCTCTGGCCCGGCATCCCCGCCGACGTGCAGGAGCGTGTGGTCGACACTGTGCGCACCGCCGTCGGGGTCGCCGCGTGAAACGCGCACTCCTCGGGCGTCGCTGGCAAGGGAGGCAAGCGAGCGACGCGAAGGGCAGTACGCGCAGTACGACCGAGCGTCGCGAGCGCAGCATCCTGCAGCCAGCGGCGCCAGGCGTCGGCGAAGCCGGGCTTCGCCCGGCGGGAGCCGACGCCGGCGAGGAGCGCGCGTGAGCGGTCTCGGTCGCCATCGTCTGCTGCAGCTGCTCGTCGATGCGGCGATCGTCGCCGTCTCGTGGTTCCTCGCGTTCCAACTCCGGTTCGACCACGGGCTACCGATCTACTACGACACGCTGCTGCGGCGCACGATCGCGCTCGTCGTCGTCATCAAGGTCGCGGTGTTCCTGCTCTTCGGCTTCCACCGTCGCTTCTGGCGCTACGTGTCGGTGCGCGATATGTGGAGCGCCGCGCGCGGCGTTGTCGTCGCATCGCTCGTCGCCGACGTCACGGTCTACCTCGTCTCGCCGGTGCACAACGTGCGCTTGCCGCGCTCGATCGCAGCGATGGACCTGCTCATCACGCTCGCGCTCGTCGCCGGCGCGCGCCTTGCCGCGCGCACGCTGATCGAGCGGCCGCGTGGCGGCGTCGTCGCTCGTGGCAAGGAGGTCATCGTCGTCGGCGCAGGCGATGCCGGCCGCCTCATCGTCCAGGAGATGCAGCGCTCGCGAATGCTCGCGTACACGCCGATCGGCTTTATCGACGACGATCCGACGAAGCGCAACACGCGCATCCTCGGCGTCCGCGTCCTCGGGAACATGGAGGAGCTGCCGCGAATCGTCCGCGACCACAAGCCGGACGAGGTACTGATCGCGATCCCGTCCGCCTCCGGCGACGTGCGCCGGCGCGTCGTCGACGCCGCGCACGCCGTGGAGGACGTCGAGGTGAAGACGCTGCCCGGCCTGTACGAGCTCATCGCGGGCGACGTCAACCTCGTCGGCCAGATCCGCCCGATCCAGGTCGAGGACGTTCTCGGCCGCGAGCAGGTCGAGGTCGACTTCGAGGAGGTCGCGTCATATTTGAAGGAGCAGACCGTCCTCGTCACCGGCGCCGGCGGATCGATCGGTGCCGAGCTCTGCCGCCAGATCGCGCGCGTCGGCCCGGCACGCCTCATCCTCGTCGACGTCGCCGAGACCGCGCTCTTCGAGATCGAGCGCGAGCTCGTGGACGAGCGCGACTTCACGCCTGCGGTGCCGAAGCTGCTCGACGTCCGCGACCGGCGTGCGCTCAGGCGCGAGGTGTTCGAGAAGTACCGGCCGACGGTCGTGTTCCATGCTGCGGCGTACAAGCACGTGCCGCTCATGGAGACGCATCCGCTCGAGTCGGTGCGCAACAACGTCGTCGCGACGCGCATGGTCGCCGAGCTCTCCGCAGAGTTCGAGGTCGAGCGCTTCGTTCTCATCTCCACCGACAAGGCCGTCAATCCGAAGACGGTGATGGGGCAGTCGAAGGCGTTGTGCGAGTGGATGATCGAGTCGCTCGGTCACCGTCGCGACATTCCGACGCGCTTCGTCGCGGTGCGCTTCGGCAACGTGCTCAACTCGTCGGGCAGCGTGATCCCGATCTTCCGCCGCCAGATCGAGAAGGGCGGCCCGGTGACGGTGACGCATCCGGAGATGACGCGCTTCTTCATGACGATCCCGGAGGCGGTTTCGCTCGTCGTGCAGGCGGGTGCGATAGGCGGCCGCGGGCAGGTGTTCGTGCTCGACATGGGCGAGCCCGTGAAGATCGTCGACCTCGCCTGCAACATGATCCGCTTCGCCGGCAAGGAGCCGCGCCTCCCGGGCGATCCCGGCTCGACGCTCCGCGACGTGAAGATCCAGTTCATCGGCTCGCGCCCCGGAGAGAAGATCCACGAGGAGCTGTGGGGCGAGGCCGAGGCGGTCGGCGAGACGGAACATCCGAAGATCAAGCGGCTCTCGCGCCCGCCCGTCGACGCTGAGTGGCTCAGCCACGAGCTGCGCGAGCTCGAACGGCTTGCCGACGAGGGCGACACGCTCGAGGTCGTCGCGAAGCTCGGCTCGATCGTGCGCGAGCCGAAGCGCGAGACGATGCAGGCGCCCGAGCACACGCTCGACGTCGACCTGCGCGAGCTAGCCGAGCGCCGACAGCAGTAGATCGAGCATGTGCGCCGGGTCGCGCCGCACGCGATCTCCGGCGGCGGTGTCGCGCTTGTGCAGTTCGAGCGCGCGCGGATCGGTGAGCGGCTTGAGGCGGCCGTCGCGGATGAGCGCCTCGTCGACGCCGCCGAGCCGGCCGCCGTACGTCGTGTAGACGGGGACGCCGAGCGCTGCAGCCTCGCGGTTCATCGTTCCTCCGGCCGAGACGACGACGTCGGCGAGCGCGATCAGGCTCTGCGCATCGACGGCGGTCTTGGGAAGGATCACCGACGGCAGCGCGAGCGCACGTACGAACTCGCGCTGTTCCTCGGTTCGGGGCAGCACGAATGCGTGCACGTTCTCGAGCCGACCGAGATGGTCGAGCGTCATCGGGAAGAGCGGGTTCGAGTGCCGGTGGTAGAGCGAGACGTCGGGCGGAGGCCGCAGCACGACGAGCACGCGGGCGGGATCGATGCTGAACCGTTCGAGCAGCGCGTGGTCGGGCTCGAAGTCGCTGAGGTAGTACTCCTCCTTCAGGCCTTCGTACTGCACGAGCTTCGAACCGCGCACGCCGTACTTCGTCAGCCGCTCGGGCGGGATCGTGTCCGGCACGACGACCTTTGTCGCAGCGCGGCAACCGAGCTGGTGCTGCAGCGTCGCGAACTCGTAGTCGAACGTCGTCGAGCTCGGAATGCCGAGGCTGCGCGCTGTGAGCGTGAGTTCGTGCGAGCCGTGAGCGAGCGCGACGTCGAAGTCGCGGCCCTTCGCCCAGCGCCGGAGCGCGCCGAGCCGCTGGGTCATCCGGCGCGCCTTCTGCAGGCGGGAACGCCCGCCGTGGCGTCCGATCACCTGCGCGGAGAGACCGTGCAGCTCGAGCAGCTGCAGCGTCTGCGCGTACTCGCGTGCCGTGATGTCCACCTCGTCGCCGCGCTCGCGCAAGAGCTTTACGAGCGGCCGGAAGACGAGCACGTGCGCGCTCGCCGTCATGTCTATCCACACCCTCACGTCCCTGGCCGCCTGTCGCTCCCGCCCTCTCCTACGGAGCGATGTTTGACGCGAAGGCTGACGACGCTGGCGGCAGGATCCGGCGCGCTCGGCGCTCGGTCGTACCAAGTACTGCCCTTCGCGCCTCGCGCTTG
>DASSXM010000035.1:0-20871 GCA_035703805.1 Gaiellaceae bacterium
GAACTCCACCCAGCTCCCGCGATAGGGAATGATCTTGCCCAGGAAGTAGCCTTGCGCCGGGACACGCTCGAAAAACACGCCGGGCGAACGATGCAGCTGCGAGACGATCACGCGCTCGGTGCCGTTGATGATGAACGTGCCGGTATCGGTCATCATCGGGAAGTCGCCCATGAAGACCTTCTGCTGGCGGATCTCTCCGGTGTCCCTGTTGACGAACGCCACCGTCATCGAGAGCGGCGCCTGGTACGTCAGGTCCTTCTCGCGGCACTCCTTGATCGAGAACTGTGGCTCGCCGAACACGTAGTCGCCGAACTCGACGGCGAGCGAGCCGGTGTAGTCCTCGATCGGCGAGATGTCGTCGATCGTCTCGCGAAGGCCCTCGTCCAGGAACCACTGAAACGAGGCCTTCTGGATGTCGATCAGGTTGGGGAGGTCGAGGACGTGCTCTAGCTTGGAAAAGGACTTACGCGCGCGGGGCGAAGCGACCTTGGTGGTCAAGAATGAAGCCTCCCTTGGGGACGAGCGAGCTCAGGCGAATTCAGGCGATGAGGACGTGCAGGAACGCAGACGGGCGAACGGCGACGGAACCCGTAAAGATACCGAATCCGACCCCTTCATGGCAAGCGGGGGCCTTCGGCCGCGCCGCTATGCCAACGCACTGTAGCGCGGCCGTCCAGGGGAGTCAAAGGCTGAGAAACCGCTCGAGCGCGGAGGCGGTCGAGCGGAGGCGGTCATCGGTCAGGGAGTAGACGACGTAGTAGCCGTCCCGGCGCCCGCTGACGAGCCCCGCGTCGGCAAGCCGGTGCAGGCTCTTCGAGAGCCCGGCGCGGGAGAGGCCGACGAGCGGCGCGAGCTCCTGGGTCGTCCGCGGACGCTCGGCGACGAGCTTGAGAATGCGCAGGCGTGTGTCGTCGGCCAGGGCGCCGAGCGTCCTCAGCAGCTCCTCGGGCGGCAGCCGCGGCTCCGCGTCGCGCGCAATCGCCGGCGCCGCGAAGACGAGGGCGGTCGGCCACGGGTCGTCGCAGTTCACGAGGAGATGCGGCCAGATGAAGTAGCTCGGGGCGAGGACGAGCGGACGCTCGGCGGTGACGGCGAGCTCGTGCTCGTGCGGGACGTCGATGACGAGCTCGTTCCGTCCGGCGTCGAAGCGGCAGTGCGCGGGCAGCCGGCCGAGGACCGGGCGGATCCCATCCGCGGCGAGCATCCGGCCGGATTCGACGACCGAGCGGGCCAGCAGCGGCTCGATCCGCTCCCACTCCGCCGCGAAGCCGGCGTGCCAGTAGCGCTCGAGCAGGTCCGCGAGCCGCGCGGCAAACGCCGCCGGGTCGTCGACGAGCTCAGCGCCGCCCCGGGCCGCGACGGTGGCCGCGTCGATCTCCCCCGTGCCGCCGTGGTCGTACAGGGAGCGCGCGAGCGCCGGCAGCAACAGCTCGGGCGGGTGCGAGCGAAAGCGCGCGAGCTCCTGCTCGAACGTCTCCGCCTCGTCGTCGGCCGACGGCAGGAACACGTCCGCGACGTGCCCGCGGTACGCGAACGCGAAGGCCTCGATCTCACGCCGGAGCTCCGGATCGAGGCCGCGCATCCGCCGCACCCACTCATGCTGGAGGGCGTGGTGCTTCGGCCCGAGGAGGACGTGCAGGCTGAGAACGCACTCGAGCAGCGGCGAGGCGGCGAAGGCAATCGACTCCTCCGGCTGGGCGGGGAACGCAATACGGATCATCCGATCCTCTTTTCGGCGGAAAAGTTGACCGGACTATCGCACCTTCACAAGATCAAGGCGTGCGTCTGCTCCTTCTCCTTCTTGCGCTCGGTGGAACTGCGCCGCACCCGGTACTCATCGGGAAAGTCGGCTTTCACAACAGCTACACGATCACGCTCCGGACGGCGGACGGGACGCCGGTGACGAGCATCCCGGCCGGCACGTACTCGATCAAGGTCTACGACTACTCGAAGATCCACAACTTCGCGCTCGGCTCGGTGACCGAGAACAAGCGGATCTTCACAGGCGGGATCCGCACCACCGGGATCAAGACGTACATCGTCACGCTCACGCCCGGTACCTATGCGTACGCCTGCTCGGCGCATCCGTTCACGATGAACGGCACATTCACCGTCACCGCCCCCAACGGAGCGGCGACGACCACGACGACGCAGTAGCGGCGCCGGCCCGACGGCTCGCGCCGCCGGGCCTGGCTCGCGCCATCCCCCCTAGGGCGTGGTTGCGGTGGTGGTGGGAGAGGTCGTCGTGGTGGCGGTGGTCGTCGTA
This sequence comes from Gaiellaceae bacterium, assembly GCA_035703805.1. Taxonomy (GTDB): domain Bacteria; phylum Actinomycetota; class Thermoleophilia; order Gaiellales; family Gaiellaceae; genus Palsa-739. Next base: position 2,267 of record DASSXM010000035.1, read on the forward strand.
CCGCCCTTGTGCTTGTCGCCGTGATCGTCGTCGCCCGTCGTCGTGCCGGCGGGCTTCGGCTTCATCGGCTGGAGCTCGAGGTGCTTCACCGTGAACGTGCCGCCCGACGAGCAGGCCTCGACGTTGACGCGCACGGTCTGGCCCGTCGTCCCGATTGCGAGCGTCACGCTCGAGCCCGCGACGGGAGCGCCGTCGGAGCCCTTCGTGACGGTCATCGTGAGCGACTGCGGCGCCACCGTTCCCTCGAGATGGACCGGTGTGCACGTCGGTCCTTTGTCCTTGTGCTTCCCGTCATCCGCGAAGGCCAGCGAAGCGCTGAGGCCGGCGGCGAAGACAGCAAGGAGCAGAACTTTCAGCTTCATTTCGGGCCCTCCGGACTTCGACTCGGTCGAGAATGAGATGCGCCGGGCGCCAAAAACTTGCTCCGCCGGCCTACGGGGTGGTCGTGGTGGTTGCTGCGGTGGTCGTCGTCGTGGTGGTGGTGGTGTCGGTGTGACCCTGGATCGGGCCGGGGCACGTGCCACCGGGGCCGGCGAGCACGTCACGGCTGTGCTTCAGCCGTGCATGTGCCGACTTCGAGCTGACGTTCAAGAGCACGTAGTTGCCGTGCGCCACCTTGTGGCAGACGAGAACCTTGCCGGGGGCGGGCGTCGTGGTCGTGGCCCCCGTGGTCTGGCTCGAGTTGCCCTTTCCGGGCGGCTGCTTCGCGAGCGCGATCGAGGCGAAGAGGCCCGCGGCAAAGAGCGCGAGGAGGATCACTTTCAGCTTCATGTAGATAAAGACGCCTTACCCGGCAAAAACCTGCGCAATGCCGAGGGGCGCCTTTCGGCGCCCCTCGGGACACGGCCGGGTGTCTGACCCCGCCTTACTTGAGCTCGACGGCGGCGCCAGCCTCTTCCAGCTGCGCCTTGATCGAGTCCGCCTCCTCCTGGTTCACGCCCTCCTTGACCGGCTTGGGAGCCGAGTCGACGAGGTCCTTCGCCTCCTTGAGGCCGAGACCGGTGACCGCACGCACAACCTTGATCACCTGGATCTTCTGGCCGCCCGCCTCGGTGAGGACGACGTCGAACGACGTCTTCTCCTCGTCCGCGGCCGCGGGCGCCGCAGCCCCGCCGGCGACCGCGACGGCCACCGGAGCGGCGGCGGTGATGCCCCACTCGTCCTCGATCTTTTTCTTCAGCTCGACGAGCTCCAGGACCGACATCTTCCCGAGCTCGTCGAACACCTTGTCGATACCTGTGGCCGCCATTACTGCTCCTCGCTTTCGTTTTCGTCAGTGGTTTGAGAGTCAGCGACCAGGTCGCGTGCAGCGACCTGGTCGCCGCCGTTCTGTGCGCCCAGTTGCTCGATCCGGGCATCGATGAGGCCGTGCAGGTTCTGCAGCGGCGCAGTGACGAGGCCCAGGAGCGCGGTGAGCGGCGCGACGATCGCCCCGAGCACCTGGCCCCGGAGGATGTCGATCGGCGGCAGGGTCGCAAGCGTCTCGATCTCCTCAGCCGTGACCGTGCGGCCCTCCATGATCCCGCCGCGGATCGCGAGCACCTTCGTCTCGCGGGCGGAGTCGGCGAGCGCCTTCGCGGCCGCGACCATGTCGCCGTCGGCCTCGAGGAAGGCGATCGCACTCGGCCCTTCGAGCAGCGCGAGCAGCGCCTCCGCGCCGGCCGCCTCGGCGGCGCGACGGGTGAGCGTGTTCTTCACGACGCTGAAGCGGGCGCCGCTCTCGAGCAGGCGCGTGCGCAACGCGTCGATCTGCGTCATCGTCAGGCCGCGGTAGTCGGCCACGAGCAGCGTGTCGGACGAGCGCAAGCGCTCGGTCAGCTCCGCGATGACCAGCTCCTTGTCTACCTTCTTCACCGAATCACCTCCTCTTACGTCTCGAGCCCGCACACAGGCGGGCTCGACGAAGAGGTGAAGCGAAATCTTCGGCCGAACGCGCCTCGGGAAGTCCTCTACCTTGCGGCTGCTTCCTGTCTCTGGCGACGGGCTGCTTATGCGGTAACGGGTTCTCTTTGCTCCTCGAGCTCTTCGACGATTCCGCGCGTCCGCGCGGGATCGATGTGAATGCCGGGCCCCATCGTAGTCGTCAACGCGATCCGCCGGATATAGCGCCCCTTCGCAGCGGATGGCTTGGCGCGGATGATCTCGTCGAGCACGGCGGCGTAGTTCTCGACGAGCTGGCGCTCGGAGAAGCTCTTCTTGCCGAGCGAGACGTGGACGTTCGCGCCGCGGTCGGTGCGGTACTCGAGCTTGCCGGCCTTCGCCTCGCTCACCGCCTTCGCGATGTCGAACGTGACAGTGCCCGTCTTCGGGTTCGGCATGAGGCCGCGCGGGCCGAGGATGCGGCCGAGCTTGCCGACGTTGCCCATCTGGTCGGGCGTCGCGATCGCGACGTCGAAGTCGGTGAAGCCCTCCTCCACCTTCTTGGCGAGATCGGCGGCGCCCACGACGTCCGCACCCGCCTCCTGGGCCTCGCGCGCCTTGTCGCCCTCGGCGAACACGGCGACGCGCGTCTCACGGCCGGTGCCGTGCGGCAGCATGAGCGTGCCGCGCAGCTGCTCGTCCGCGTGGCGGACGTTCAGGCCGAGCCGGAAGTGCAGCTCGACGGTCTCGTCGAACTTTGCGTCCGGGAACGACTTGAGCAGGCGAACGGCCTCGACCGGCGAATGCAGCTGCTCGCGCTCGAACGCGTTGCGTGCCGTTGCGTAGCGTTTGCCGTGCGCGCTCATAGCTCCACGTCCACGCCCATGCTGCGGGCCGTCCCGGCGATGATGAGCGCCGCGTGATCGACGTCGCGCGCGTTCAGATCCTGGAGCTTCGTCTCGGCGATCTGGCGCACCTGCGCGCGCGAGAGCCGCCCGACCTTCTCGCGGTTCGGCTCCGCCGATCCCTTCTCGATCCGCAGCGCCTCCTTGATGAGGACGGCGGCCGGCGGCGTCTTCGTGATGAAGCTGAACGAGCGGTCCTCGTAGACGGTGATCTCGACCGGCGTGATGCGCCCGTTCTGATCCGCCGTCTGCGCGTTGAACGCCTTGCAGAACTCCATGATGTTGACGCCGTGCTGGCCGAGCGCAGGGCCTACCGGCGGCGCAGGGTTCGCCTGCCCGCCCGGGATCTGCAGCTTGATCAAGGTGAGAATTTTCTTCGCCAAGCCTACGGCTCCTAGTTACGTCGCGTGCCAGACACGCCGACCGACACAGTAGTCACCTAATCGAGCTTCTTCACATTGTCGAATCCGACCTCGACGGGCACCTGCCGCTCGAAGATGTTCACCATCACCTGCAGCTTCTGTCCGTCGGCGTTCACGTCGGTGATCTCGCCGTCGAAGTCTGCCAGCGGACCGGAGGTGATCTTCACCGACTCGCCGAGCTGGAACTCGACCTGCGCGCGCGCGGCGAGCGCCGTGCCGGTTCCCGTATGCAGGATCCGGTCGACCTCGGGCTGCGACAGCGGCACGGGCTTCGCGCCGGCGCCGACGAACCCGGTGACGCCGGGTGTGTTCTTCACGACCATCCATGCGTCGTCGTTCAGGTCCATGTTCACGAGGACGTAGCCCGGCAGCACGCGCTTCTCCGCCTGCACCTTCTGCCCGTCCTTTGTCTCGATCACCTGCTCGGTCGGGACGACGACGCGCCGGAAGCGCATGCGCTGGCCCATCGACTCGATCCGGTGCTCGAGGTTCGTCTTGACCTTGTTCTCGTGCCCGGAATAGGTGTTGATCACATACCAGCGAAACATTCTCGATCTCCTATCGCAGCAGCACGTGTTGGACGACGTACTTCCACACTTCGTCGTTCACCCAGAGGTACGCGCCCACGATCACGCACGCGATGAGCACGACCGCGGTGCCGCTTACGACCGCCTGCTGGTTCGGCCACTCGACCTTGCGGAGCTCGCCGATCGCTTCCTGGACGAAGCGGATGAAGCCGAAGCCGCCGCGCGTCTCGCGTTCGCGTTCCTCGCGGCGCTCGGGCCGCGCAGGCTCGCCGTTCGCGGTCGGACGGACGACGGGACGGTCGGGCGGGCCACCGGCGAGCGCCGGCTGGCCCTGTGCGCGGCGGGCACGCCGCTGCTGACGGGTCGAGCGGGCCATGCGGCTACCGCGTCTCCCTGTGAGGCGTGTGGCACCCGCACCAGCGGCAGTACTTCTTGAACTCGACCCGGTCGGGGGAGTTCCGCTTCGACTTCTCCGTCTGGTAGTTGCGCCGCTTGCACTCAGTGCAGGCGAGCGTTATCGCGACTCTGACTCCAGTGGCCATTTCTCGTTCTTTCGTCCCTTTACGTGTGCGTAGATAGCGCCGGGTGGGCTCGAACCACCGACCTCTGCATTATGAGTGCAGCGCTCTAACCAGCTGAGCTACGGCGCCCCGCAGCGCTGGCCCACTGTAGCCGAAAGCCGCATGGGGCCTCGGAATGCGAGACTTACGAAGCATGCGGGTGTACGTCACCGGAGCGGGCGGCTTCGTCGGTAGCCATGTCGCGCGCGTCCTCCGAGAGCGCGGCGCCGACGTCCGCGACGAGCGCATCGACCTCCTCGACGGGCCGCGCCTCGAGCGCGCGCTCGACGGCTGCGACGCCCTCGTCCACGTCGCCGCCCTCTACAGCTACAGGGCATCTATTGGGTCCCTCGCGCGCGTGAACATAGAGGGGACCCGTTCCGTCCTCGCCGCAGCCAGCCGTGCGGGGGTTTCGCGGATCGTCCACACGAGCACCGCCGGCACGTGCGGGCCGGTCCGCGGCAGACCGGCGACCGAGGACGACGACGCGCCTCCCTGGGAGCTGACCGTGCCGTACAAGCTGACGAAGCTCGAGGCGGAGCGGCTCGCGCTCGCGGCCGGCGCGATCGTCGTCAACCCGACGACTCCTGTCGGCGAGGGCGACCACCGGCCGACGCCGACCGGGGCGATGGTGCGCGGCGTCGCGCGCGGACGGATCCGCGGGTACATCGCGACGACGGGGCTCAACATCGTCGATGTGCGTGACGTCGCCCTTGGGCACGCGCTGGCGCTCGAGAAGGGAACGCCTGGGGAGCGCTACCTCCTGGGCGGCCGCGACCTCTGGCTCGAGGATCTCTTCGCGCAGGTCGCCGCAATCGCCGGGCGACCGCGGCCGCGCATCCGCGTCCCGTACGCCGCCGCACGGGCAGCGGCCATGCTCGGCCTCGTCAACCGCTATGAGGTGCGGCTCGCGCGCCTGCCGATGTTCTTCAGCTCCGCGAAGGCGGAGCGCGAGCTCGGCTATACGCCGTCGCCGATCGAGCCGGCACTCGCGGATGCAGTGCGCGACGCGCTCACGGGGACGAAGCGCCGCCTAGGCGTGCTGCGCGATGAACTCGAGCGTCCGGCGCCAGGCGTCTGACGACGCGTCGGCGAACTCTTCCTGCTTGCGGTCGAAGAAGCTGTGCGGCGCGCCGTCGTACGTGACGATCTCGTGCTCCACCGTCAGTGCCTGGTCGAACGCCTCGTTCATCTCAGCCGTGATGTTCGCGTCGTCGCCCGCCTGCAGCGCGAGGATGGGAGCGTCGATGCGGTCGACGTACTCCATCACCACGGTCGGATGGCCGTAGAAGCCGACGGCGCCCTTCAGCTCGTGTCCTGACGCTGCCGCAAGCCAGGAGTTGCGGCCGCCGAAGCAGAAGCCGACGCTGAAGATCGACGTGCAACCGTGCTCGCGCAGCCACACGACACACGCGGCCACATCGGCTTGCACGCCCCTGCGTCGTCTGCTGCACGTGCGGCATGTACTCGAAGTCGTCGCCTCGCTTCTCGATGCCTGCCGTTCGTCCGAAGTAGTCGAACGCGATAGCCGAATAGCCGCGCTCCGCGAAGCGGAGCGCGAGCTCCTCGTAGAAGCGGTAGAGGCCGCGGACGTCGGGAAGGATGACGACCCCCGTGGTGGACGCTTCGTCCGGCGTGGCCCCAAACGCGGCGAAGCGGTTCCCGTCCAGTGCCGTGAGCACGAGCTCGTCGTGCGAGACCGAGGCCCCGGAAATGACGGGAATCGGCGGCAGGGAGTCGGTGTCGAAGCACATGAGGCAGGAGCCTACTTCTGCGCGTGGTACAAGGGCGAAGCGATGACGGAGGAGCAGTCGCATCGTGAGGAGATGAACGCGGCCATCCGCGCGCAGCGCGAGCGGCAGGGCGTCGCCAAGCCCGCCGATCCCAAGGGCGTGGCGCCGGAGAAGAAGAAGGCGCTGCTCTCCCGCCTGCTCGGCAAGTAACCTTCGCGCGATGAGGCGCGGCCTCGCTTGGCTCGTCGCGACCCCGCTCATGCTCGCGGGCTCGGAGGCGGCGCACGTGCTCGCATATCGCTTCGTCTATCCGCAGGCGCACGTGCGCGTGCTCGCGCTCGCGACGAGCGGACACGGCTATCTCTCGCGCGTGCCGCTCGTGCTCGGCGCCGCGGTCGCGATCGCGCTCGTCTCGCTGCTCGTCGCTTCGTTCGACGCGGCGCGCGGGCGGACCGTGCGCGCGCTGCCTGCGGCGGCGTTCGCGCTCTTGCCGCCGCTCGCGTTCGTGGTACAGGAAGTACTGGAACTGTCGCTGCACACGGGCACGTTCGGCTGGCACGCGGTGCTCGCACCGACGTTCCTGCCGGGCATCGCGCTGCAGGCGCCGTTCGCGGTCGCTGCGTACGTCGCTGCGCGGTTGCTCCTGCGGGCGGCCGAACGGCTCGGCCGTCTGTTCGCCCTGCGCCACCGCCCCGCCTTCGTCGAGCTCGTCTTCACGCCGGCTGCAGCGCCGGCGCGCTCACGTCTTTCGTCGCACCGGTTCGCATCGCGCGGGCCGCCGCTTGCCGCCGCAGTCTGACGGCGACAAACACGACGAAGGAGACGACATGCTCAGAAGGACGTCGCTGCTCGCGCTCGGCGCGATCGCAGCACTCGCATTCGCGGCGAGCGCGTCGGCGCACGCCATCGTCAGCCCCGCAGTAGCGCTCGACAAAAAGCTGCAGGTGTTCACGCTCTCTGTGCCAACCGAGAAGGAAGGCAAGACGACGACCACGATTGAGCTGACGCTGCCGAGCGGATTTTCGATCGACTCGTACGAGGCCGCGCCCGGGTGGACGCGCGCGACGACGACGAACACCGTCACGTGGAGCGGAGGCAAGGTGCCGACCGAAGAGGACGCTGTCTTTCACTTCAACGCCTCGACGAGCGGCGCGAAGACGTACACGTTCGACGTGCGGCAGACGTACTCGGACGGCTCCATCGTCGACTGGGCCGGCCCGGAGTCGTCCGACACGCCGGCACCGACGATCAAAGCGGTCTCGTCGATCGGCGGAAGCGGAACGCCGACGCTCTCGATCGTCGCGCTCATCGTCGGCGCGCTCGGTCTGGTCATGGGCATCGTCGCCCTCGCATCGCGCGGAGGCCGCTCGCTGTCGTGAAGGCGTTACTGGTTGTCATGCTCGTCGCGCTCGCGGCACCCGCTGTCGCGAGCGCGCACGGGCGCAGCGAGCCGGTTGCGACGAACTTCGAAGCGCGGATCACCGCGTATGACGGGATCACGGCCAAGATCGTCGACGGCGACCAAAGACTCTGGGTTCGGGCGCATCCGGCGGAGACGATCCTCGTCCCCACATTCCCGGTCTCGCACATTGTGAGCGGCGGCCATTCGTACCTCTGGCACGAGCATCGCCTCCATGCGCTCGAGCCGGTGACGCGCGCGCGTGCAACGCCGTGGACCGTCCCGCTCGTCGTCGACGGCAAGCCGCGCACGCTCGTCGGCGTGCTCGACTACCACCCGCCCGGTCGCACGTGGCTCTGGCTTTCGCTCGCATCTCTGCTTGCGCTCACGGGGGCAACCGTCGCGTTGCGGAACGGGCGCAGTGCAATCCGTCTCGCGCTCCTCGCAACGCCGGTGATCTGCGCGGTGCGCATCGCACGGGAGTTGTACGGCCGGCCGAACGTCGGCGTCACCGGCTACCTCGAGGTCGTCGCGACGTCGGCGGTCGGCGCGTGGGTGCTCTACGGCCTCGTGAACCGAAACCCCGACGTGCGCGTATTCACGGCAGTCGTCGCCGGCCTCGCCGGTCTCTATCAAGGCCTGACGATGGTGCCCGTGCTGACCCACGCGATTGCGCTTACGTTGTTGCCGACGACGGCCGCGAAGATCCTTGTCGCCGGCTCCCTCGGGCTCGGTGCGGCCGCGCTCACGGGCGGCGTGCGAGAGCAGCTGCGATGACCGTTCGCCTGCTCGCCGGGCTTCTCGCGCTCGGCGCCGGCATCGCAGCCGTCGTCATCGTCGTGTTGCTCCTGCACGGAACGCCGGGGCCTCAGTGATCGGGCGCAAAGCGATAACTGCGATGCGGCGGGATGTAGCCGCCGACCTCGAGCACGACCTCGTCGCCGGCGACGAGCGGCACGAGCCGCGGATCGCCGCGCAGACGCCGGCCGTTGCGAAAGATCCACACCGGCCCGCGGAAGCTCAGCAGGCGCGTCGCGCTCAACGGCGTGCCCCACACTGCGAAGAGGTCGCCGAGCGTCGCGCGGCGGGCGAAGCGAATGACGCCGGTGGGCTCGGTCGTCCAGATACCCGCGCGGCAGCTCTTGCCGCGCACTCCGATCCGCGCCGGGATGACGACCGCGAAGCGGTTCGCGAACAGCTCGAGGTGCATGCGCGTGCCCGTCTGCAGCGGAGCGTTCGTGCACGGCGCGTGAATCGCGGGCGGCGGCTGGTAGCGAGGGCCGACGCCGATCGGAGTCGGCACGAGCGCAAGCATCTGCTCCACGCTAGCGCCCTCCTGCTCGTTCTGATCGCCGCGGGTTGCGGCGGATCGACGGCGCCGCCGTCGATCAAGGTGCCGGCCGCGCACGTGTACCGGCTCGCCGGCTTCGCACCCGCGAAGCCGGTCGCGGCCGGCAAGCCGGCGCACGTGTCGTTCACGATCCTGCAGCCGGACGGAACCCCGCTCACGCAGTACAAGCACGGCGCTGGTCCACACAACGGCGTGCACCTCATCATCGTGCGTCGCGACCTCGGCACGATCATCCACACGCACCCGCCAGTCGGAAAGAACGGGCTCATCAGCAACGAGATCACGTTTCGGGAACCCGGTCCTTACCGGGTGGTCATCGACGTGTATCCGAAGACGAGCGGCCTCGTGCCGAACTTCCAGCTGTTCACGACGTTGACCGTCGCGGGCGCGTACAAGCCGCAGCCGCTGCCGCCGTTCCAGTCGAGCCAGACCGTGGGCGGCTACACGTTAACGCTGCACGGGACGCCGCACCTGCGCGCGATCGTGCCCGCGCTCCTCGACTTCACCGTCGCGGGGCCGGGCGGCAAGCCGGCGCAGTTCACATCGTGGTTCGGTGCACTCGCGCACGCGATCTTCTTCCGGCGCGGCTCGCTCGACTACTTCCATACGCACGTGTGCGCGCCGGGTGCATCCGGCTGCGCGAGCACGTTCGGCGTCGCGAAGGTCACGGGCACGTCGGCAGCGCCCGGCCGCTTGAAGGTCGGCGTCCTCGTGCCCGTGGCGGGGACGTGGCGGCTGTTTCTTCAGTGCCGCGTCAACGGGCACATCCTCACGGCGCCGTTCACGTTGCAGGTGCGATGAGACGGCGGCTGCTCGCGGTCGCCGCGGTGTCGGCGGCGGCGCTGCTGCTGCCGGCCCTCGCGTCCGCCCACGCGTACCTCGTCAAGACGTTCCCGGCTGCGAGCCAGGAGGTCGACACGCCGCCGGCGCAGCTGCGGCTCGTCTACGACGAGGCGGTCGAGCCGAAGTTCGCCGTCATCTCCGTCACCGACGCCGCCGCACACCAAGAGGTGAACGGAACGGTGCATCGCTCGGCGGCGAACCCGAACGAGCTCGACGTGCCGCTGAAGCGCGTGCCGGAAGGCTGGTATCTCGTGTTCTGGCGCGCGATCTCGGTCGACGGCCACCCCGTGCGCGGCGTTTTCGTGTTCGAGGTCGGGCCGAACGCCGGGCCCGAGCCGCAGTTCGTCGTCCCGAACTTGTCCGAGACGGCGACAACGCCCGGGTTGCTGACGTTCCGCTGGCTGACGTTTCTCACGATGTTCGCCGCAATCGGGCTCTTCGTCCTGCGCACGCTCATCGCGCGGCCGCTCACGAAGCACCTCCGGAAGGTCTCGATCGCGTGCTTCGCCTCGCTCGCGCTCGCGCTCGTGGTGACGCCCATCTACGTGCTTGTGGCGACCGCGCAGTTCGCCATCCGCTCGGTCTGGTCGATCGGAACGCTCGTCCCGCTCATGCGCGTGTCCGCGTTCGGACGCGGCTATCTCGATCTCGAGCTCCTGCTCGCGCTCTTCGCCGTCGCGGCGGCGGTCGCGATCTGGCTCGATCGCCCGGAACGCGGCCGCCGGTCGGTCGCGGCGCTGCTCGCGCTGTGGGGCGCGCTCCTGGCCGCCGGCGCGACGGTGCTCGTGCCCGGCGCCGCGGGCCACGCCGCACAACAAGCTCCCCGCTGGCTCGCGCTCTCCTTCGACTGGCTCCACCTCGCCGCCGGGTCGGTCTGGCTCGGCGGATTGATCGGGCTCATCGTCCTCTGGCAGAGCCTTCCGGCCGGCGAGCGCGTCTCCGGCCTGTCGGTCGTCGTTCCGCGCTTCTCGAAGACGGCGTTCGTCTCTGTCACGACGCTCCTCGGCGCGGGCATCGGCGCATCCGTCCTGCACCTGCCGACGCTCGCGGCGCTGTGGCAGACCGGCTACGGCAAGACGATCATCATCAAGGCGTCGCTGCTCGGGTGCGCGATGCTCGTCGCCTCGGTCAACCTGTTGCGCACGACGCCGGCGCTGCGCGCTCAACGAGATGCGTCTTCGCTGCTGCGCCGGCTCGTGAGCGTCGAGGTGCTGCTCGTGACGGGAACGCTCTTCGCCGCCGCAGTGCTCTCGAGCCTCCCGCCGCCGCCGAAGGCGCTCGCGAGCCTCGGCAAGCCAAATGCACACGGCGGCCCTGGGCCGGTGGCGAGCGTCGTCGAGCAGGCGGGCTACCGGCTCGAGCTGCACGTGTCGCCGAACCGCGCCGCGGCGATGAACGACTTCGCAGTGCGCATCACGCGCGGCGGCAAGCCGCTGCACGACGCTACCGTTATCGCAAGCTTCGCGATGCTCGACATGGAGATGCCAACGCAGGCGTACCGCCTCACCGAGCGCTCGCCGGGCCTGTACGAGCACTCCGCGCCGGCGCTCGTGATGGTCGGCCATTGGGGACTGACGTTCGACGTCGAACCGCCGGGGAAGCAGCCGTTCTCCGTCGTGCTCGTCGACCGGGCGAACGGGTGAAGATCGCGCTTGCGGTCGCCGTCGCGGTCGCGGCGTGCACGCTCGCCGGAACCGTGCGCGCGGACGGCGATCCGGCGAGCGACTATCTCCTCGCGCAGAACGTGTTCCTCCCGTTCGACGCAAAGTTCCCGGCGAAGACGCAGGCGCAGCTCGTCGGTCTCGTCGACGCGGCGAACAAGGCGGGCTTCAAGATTCGCGTCGCGCTGATCTGGAGCAGCTACGACATGGGCTCGGTCACCGTGCTCTGGCAGAAGCCGAAGACGTATGCGCGCTTCCTCGGCGAGGAGCTCTCGTTCCTCTACAAGCAGCGCGTGCTCATCGTCATGCCGAACGGTTTCGGCTTCTCGTGGCGGAGGCACCCGAGCGCTTCCGAGTACGCGATCCTGCAGAAGATCCCGATTCAACCGGGCGCCGCGGGGCTGGTCGACGCGGCGCAGACCGCGGTTCAGCGACTGGCGGCAGCCGACGGCGTGCATGTCAGCCCGCCCGCGAACGTGACGTCACCCGCGCGTCGCAACTCGCACGACCGGCTCGTCATCATCCTCGCGTCGCTCGCAGCCGCTGCACTCGCAGTCGTGCTGCGCTTTGCGCTCAGCGCGTGGCGGCGTAGACGATCCCCCACGTCGCAACGAAGCCACCGATCGTAAGCGCAACCCGCCGCCACGACGGGTGACTGTGCGCCTCGGGCAATAGATCGGTTGCGCCGATGAAGAGGAAGAAGCCGGTGTAGAGAGCGAGCACGTAGCCGAGCCCGCGCTCGGAGATGGCGATCGACGAGCCGACAATCGCGCCCAGCAGCGGCGCCGCCGAGTCGGCGAGCAGCCAGCGCCGCGCGGTCTTCCGGTCACCGCTCTGGCGCAACACGAAGTTCACGGTGTTCATCCCGTCGGCGAAGTCATGGGTCACGACCGCCAGAAAAACGAGCAACCCCGTCGCGGTGCTGACGTGGAATGCGAAGCCGATTCCGAGCCCGTCGATGAAACTGTGCACCGACAGGCCCGCCGCGCCGAGCACGCCGACGCGTGCGTGTGCGCGGGCCTGATCCGCGTCATCGCGGTGGTGCAGCACGAGAAACCGCTCCACGAGGAAGAAGCCGATGAAGCCGACGCCTACGAGCGTGGTCACACGCCGGGGGGCATTGAGCGAATGAATCGCCTCGGGGAGGACGTCGAAGAGCGCGACCGCAACAACGACGCCTCCGGTGAGCGCGATCATCGTCTGCAGGGCGTGCTGCAACCGGAACGCGACCGTGCCGCCGAGGAACGTCGACAGCACGGTCAGCGATGCGAGCGGGATCGCGAGCCAGGCCACAAAGTCACCCTATACGATAATGAGAGTCATTCTCAAACCAGGTATGATCCGACCATGGCAGTGACCTGGCAAGACCGCGCGCTCGGGGCGCGCCAGAGCGGCCGTGCCCGCCGAGCGATCGTCGCTTTGCTCGCCCGCCAGTCGTGCTGCGTGAGCGCGCAGGAGATCTTCGACCTCCTGCGCTCGGGCGGCAGCGCGGTCGGGCTGGCAAGCATCTATCGGACGCTCGATCAACTGAGCACCGACGGGTTCATCCAGAAGGTCGAGCTCGGCGACGGAACAACCCGCTACGAGCCCGCGCAGATCGGCGGCCATCATCACCATCACGTCGTGTGCGATAGCTGCGGGAAGGTGGATGCCTTCGAGGACGACCGCCTCGAGCAGGCGTTGCGTCGCGTCGAGCAACGGACGGGGTACGCGGTGGCTGCACACGACGTCGTGCTGCGCGGAACGTGCGGCGACTGCGCGTAGTCGCACTCGCCGCGTGTGCGCTGCTCGTCTGCGCGGGCGTCGCGCGCGCCGACGGTGACCCCGCAAGCGACACGCTGCTGTATGCGAATGCGTACCTCCCCTACGCCGCGCCGTCGAAGTCGGCTGCGGCCGGTCTCGCCAAGCAGATCGCGAGCGTGTACACGGCCGGGAACCGCCTGAAGGTCGCGCTGATCCAGGCGCGTGACGACCTAGGCGCGATCCCCTCCCTCTTCGGCAAGCCGACGCGGTACGCCGCGTTCCTCGGCACGGAGATCTCGGGCATCTACATCGGCCCCCTCCTCATCGTCATGCCGGCGGGGTACGGCATCTGGGACGGCGGGCGCACAGTCGCAGCCGAGCAGAAGGTGCTCGCCGGACTACCGCCGCCCGGCAGGAGCTCGGACGAGCTCGCCGCGGCTGCGGCCCGGGCAGTTGCGAAGCTCGAAGCCGCAGGCGCGCTCCGCTCGAAGGACATCCTCAAGCCGTTCGTGCAGCCGCTGCAGGCGGGCGTCCGCGGTCACGTGCTGACCGTCGCGTTCTACCTCTTCGACGACAGCGGCAGGTCAGCGGCCACCGTCACGATTCAGCGTGCCGGACACGTGCTCGTGACGTCGAGCATTCCGACGCACGCGACCAGCATCCAGCAGCCGGAGACGCACACGATCATCGTCGCGCAACCGCTCGTCCTGAAAGGCGCGTCTCTCTGCGTCACCGCGGTCGACCCGACGGGCAACCGCATGAGAGCCTGCAAGAAGCTCTAGCGCAGGCTGTTGAGCGCGCGCACCACCGTCGCGCTCGTGTACGGCCAGACGAAGAGCGCCCGCTCGTGGCCGTTGGCGTCGATGAGGTACGCGGCCTCCGTGTGCGCAACCTCGTGCACGCGCACCCCCGCGACCCTCTTCGTCGTGACGAGCACCTGGATGTCGTACGCGTCCCACACGCGCGAAAGCTGCGCGTTGCTCCCGACCGCCCAGCGGAATGCGGGCGTCAGACGCCACTTGCCGATGTCCTGCTTGAGCGTCGCGGCCGCGTTGCCGTACGGATTCGCGCTCACCGCGACGATCGCGGCCGGCGCGCGGGCAACGGCGTCGCCCAGCACCCTTGCTTCGAGTGGGCAGTAGTTGCGGCACAGCGGGTCGATGAACGTGACGAGCACCGGCTTTCCCCGGTACGCGACGAGCGAGACGGGGCGCCCGTTCTGGTCGTGCAGGCTGAACGCGGGAGCAGGACGCACGCCGGCGGCCCAGGTTGCGGCAGGCGCGGCCACACTTGGCGACGCCTGCGACGACGAGCGCAGAGCGAGAAGCCCGGCCACGGCGCCGGCGCCCACGAGGAGCACGAGCATCCAGAGCAGCCGTTTCGCCGACACGATCGGCTTCGAGGATACCGGCCGAGTTACTTGACGAGCTGGAGCATCTTGAACATCGGCAGGTACATCGAGATGATGATCAGGCCGACCATGCAACCGACGCCGATCATCATGAGCGGCTCGATGATCGCCGTGAGCGACGCGACCGAGGCGTCGACCTCGTCCTCGTAGAAGTCCGCGATCTTCGTAAGCATCTTCTCGAGCTCGCCCGTCTCCTCGCCGATCTTCACCATCTGCGAGACCATCGGCGGGAACACGGGGTTCTCGACGAGCGGCTGCGCGATCGGCACGCCCTCGTGCACCTTTTCGCGCACGCCGGTGAGCGCATCTTCGACGACCCAGTTGCCGGACGTCTGTCCGGTGATCTCGAGCGCCTTGATGATGTCGACGCCTGCCGCCACGAGCGTCGATAGCGTCCGCGAGAACCGCGCCATCGCCACCTTGAGAACGACGTCGCCGATCTTCATCGGCAGGTGGAGCTTGAAGCGATCCCAATTCTTCCGACCGGTATCCGTGCGCTTCCAACGGAAGAATCCCCAGAGGCCGAGCGGAATCACGAGCAGTACGTATGGCGCGTGCGTCAACAGGTGCGACGCTCCGACGACGTACTGCGTCAGCTTCGGCAGCTGTCCGTTCAGCGACTTGAAGATCTTCTCGAAGATCGGGACGAGGAACATCAGCATCCCGATCAGGACGAGCGTCGCAAACGTGAACACCATCGTCGGATAGACGAGCGCGCTCTTCACGCGACGCCGGATCGCCTCCTGCTTCTCGATCTGGTACGCGACGCGATCGAGCACTTGATCGAGGATGCCGGCCGCCTCGCCCGCCTCGACCATCGAGACGTAGAGGTGCGAGAAAACGCGGGGGTGCTTCGCCATAGCTTCCGAAAGCAGCAGCCCGCCCTCGACGTCGGCGCGAAGCCGATGCACGACCTCGGCGAGCACCGGGTCGTCGGTCTGGTCCTCGAGGATGACCAGCGACCCGACGACGTTCAGGCCCGCTTCGATCATCGTCGCGAACTGGCGCGAGAAGACCTGCAGCGACTTCGGCTTCACCTTCTTGAAGCTGAAGCTAGGCCCGCCGGAGGAGCCGCCCTCGATCTCACGGAGCGACTGCGCGAGCAGGCCCTTCAGGCGCAGCTGTTCGCGCGCGCCGACGAGGTCGGCTGCGCTGATCTCGCCCGCCAGCTCGACACCCTGGGCGTTGATCGCCGAATAGGCGAAGGCGGCCATCCTGGGTGCTATCGGCATGCCGATCCGGGGGCTTGAGCCGCCTGGCATCCCTGCCGATACCCCTTTCGTGCGCGCACGCCTCGCCGAGGAGAAGGGCTTCGGCCTGATCGAGCTGGTGGTCGCGGTCTTCATGCTGAACATCGGCATCCTGGCCCTTATGGGCGCCTTCAACTCGGGCGCGCTCGCGCTCCGGCGCTCTGCGGCGACCTCGAACGGCACCGCAGTCGCGGACAAGGTGATGGAGGTCTACCGCGACCTGAAGAACTGCGGGATCTACCTCACCGGCGGGACGGGGAATGACGTCTCCGGCATGCCGAACGGCATCCCGAACAGCACATCGACGTTCTATGCCGCGTACCAGGGCGACACGGCCGCCTACGCGAATATTGCGTACTTCAATAACACCACTCCTTCCAGCACGCCGTTGTGGGTGATCGACTCGACGACCGGCAACGGGTACTCGCCGATCCCGGCCTCGAGCTCGTCCTGCATCCCGACCGGCCTGACGACGTCGACGGGCATCGACCCGACGAAGGCCGTGCAGCAGGTCACGGGGCCGGACGGACAGAGCTATACGGCGTTTACGTACATCGTGATCGTGCAGCCGAGCGGTTACGCGAAGCAGGTCACGGTCAAGGTGTTCAACCCGCAGGACCAGACGCAGGTGCTGGCGCGCGAGTCGTCGATCTTCGATCCGAACGTCGCGCCTTAACGCTTACCAAACCCTCACGCCGCTCTCATTCTGCTCTCAATCTGGGCGCCGAAGCTTTCGGCCATCCCCGCAAAGGAGCCGAGATGCGTTCCGCGAACGTCACGCCCATGTATCGGAAACTCTCCGACCCGCAGCTCGAGGTCGACGCCGAGATCAGGCACATCCGCGACCTCGTCTTCCTGCGTGCCCTGCTCGCCGAGCGCGGCGCGACGGCAGACGAGTTGCAGCAGTACGACGCCGTGATCGCAGAGCGCCGGCACGAGCTCGCCCGCTCCGCCAAGCGCGCCGCGGTCTTCGCGCCCGCCGCTTAGGCGCTAGGGCCCGGTCGGGACGACCGAGCCGGGCGTCGTCGACGTCGGCGTGCTCGTCGTCGACACCGGCAGAGGCGTGCCCTGAGGTTCGAGCACAAGCGTGTAACGCGTGCCGTCGGCGGTGTTCTGCAGCGTCACCGGCTTGCCGAGCGTCAGTGTGAGCGCCGGCGCGCCGTCGGCGTAGGAGCCACCGACGATCGTGACCTTCGCCGTCGTCTTCGTCAGCGATTCGAGATGGAAGAGCGAGCCGAAGCGCGAGAACACCGTTCCCGCCGTCGGAAAGTCAGTGTTCACCGTGACGCTCTGCAGCTCGCCGTTGAGCGAGATCACCGCGCTCGTCGGCGGCGGGCTCGGGGGCGCCGGGGGCGCCTTCGGCGTCGTGCTTGCGGGCGTGGTGCTCGCGGGCGTCGTCGACGACGAACTGCTCGGCGTCGGAGCTTGCGCCGCAAACGGGTCCTTGCTCGCGAAGTGGGAGAACTCGCGCAGCTGGCCCGCGTCAACCGACGGCTGAACCGCCGAGACGAGCTCGCTCGGAGTCACCGTCACGGGTGCGACAGTCGGCACAACGGCCGGTGCCGCGGACGTGGCGGTCGAGGTCGTAGTCGCTGCGGCCGCGACGACCGGCGCGGCGGGCTTGTTGCGCAGCAGCTTCAGCGTCTTCGGTCCCTGGATGACGAGCAGCAGCACGAGGACGATGGCGAGGCAGGCGAGGATGATCTTCTGCTTCCGCGCCTTCTCCTTCGCGCGGTCCTGTTGAGGTTTGCGCGCCATCAGTGTGTGGCTCCAGCAGCGGAGGGACCGGATGGAGGCGTCGAGGTGGTCGTCGTGGTGGACGGAGTCGTCGACGACGGCACGGCCGCAGTCGTGCCGCCGTAGACATAGGTGTCGACGGCGATGGTCGCCATGATGCCCTTGCCGTTCGAGGGCGCCAGCGAGACGCTGTTGATGCTGAATAGGCGGCCGTTCGCCTGGAGTGCGCCGCTCCGGACGTAGACGAGATTGCGCAGTCGGTAGAGCAGATCGGTCACCGTGTAGAAGTTGCCCGCGACCGTCAGGGTGATCGGCAGCATCGAATAGCCGTTCGTCCCCTGAGTTGTGGTGCCCGGCGACAGCGTCTGCAGGTCGACGCCGGCTGCGCGCGCCGTTTGATCGAGCTCGATCAGGACATCGGGCATGTCGGTGACCGATGGCATCGCCTTCGCGAGCTTGTAGACGTCCGCGACCTTGATCGTTTGCGCTGCAGCCGCGGGCCCTGCGCCACGGGCAGCAGCGACCTGCACGAGATCGTTGGTGATCTGCTGTTGGACGGTGGCGGTCTGCTTGCGCAGCCCGGCGGCCTTGTGGCCGAGCGGACGGACTGCGACGAACCAGCCGACGACCAGCACGAGCACAGCCGCGCCGACGATGGAGGCGAGCTGTGCGGGCAGGGGCAGCGGTTTCCTCACGACGTCGCTCCTGGCGTCGTGCTCGTTGTCGTGGTCGTCGGCGGAGTAACGGTCGGCGCGACCGGTGCGCCCTTCACGCCGGCGTTGACGGTGAACTGGATCAGGCGGCCTGTGCGGCTCGTACTCGCAAGCGTCACCTGGCCGAGATCGGGCACGAGCGAGAGACGCGAGAGCAGGCGCGCGACGCTGTCGTACGAATACGTCGTGCCCGAGAGCGACACGCCGGTGGTGGACAACGGCCCGGCCGGAGGCGTCGTCAGTGTCAGGGTTGTGAGCCAGACATCCGTCGGGAGCACCAGCGAGAACTCGCGCAGGATGCGATCCCAGGCGATGCGCTGCGAGAGCGCGCTCGACACGGCCGCGAGCAGAGGCTGCTGGGCGGCTGCGACGGCGGGCGGGAGTGGCAGCACCTTCGGAGTGGCCGGCGGCAAGGGTGTCGCAGCGAGCTCCATCTTCGCAGCGTCGAGCCCGCGCTGCGCGCTCGCGACCCTCGAATTCTCGAGCAGGT
>DASSXM010000045.1:0-14033 GCA_035703805.1 Gaiellaceae bacterium
GGCGCTGGTGCAGCCGCGCGCGTGGCGTGTGATCGATCCGATCGCCGAACGGATTCGGCGGGCGACCGGCGCCTCTTTCGTCGTCGTCGCGAACCGGGCCGGTATCCGCATGTCTCATCCCGACTCGAAGATGATCGGGAAGTCGCTGCTGCACGACCCGGGCGAGGACCCGGCGGCGGTGCTGGCCGGCCACACGTTCGTCGGCCAGCAGACCGGGTCGCTTGGCAGCTCGATGCGCGCGAAGGTCCCAATTCGCGACGCTCGCGGACGTGTCGTCGGGCTCGTGTCGGTCGGCGTCCTCGAGAGCGCGCTCGCGCACGAGTTTGCGGGCTCGTGGTCGGTGATCGCGATCCCGCTGCTCGTCGCGCTCGTTCTCGCTGCCGCGGGCGCCTTCCTGCTCGCGCGGCGCGTGAAGCGGCAGACGTTCGGGCTCGAGCCAGACGAGATCAGTGCCCTGCTTGAGCAGCGCGAGGCGATGCTACACGGCATCCGCGAGGGCTCGATCACCGTCGACCAGCAGGGGCGAATCACCCTCATCAACGACGAGGCACAGCGGCTGCTCGGCCTCGGCCCCGAGTCCGTGGGGACGTTCCTCGCCGACGTGGTACCCGCGGGTCGGGTACGCGAAGTGCTCACGGGACGTATCGACGGCCACGACGAGGTGGTGCTGCACGGCGACCGCGTGCTCGTCGCCAACCGGATGTCGGTTGAGGTGCGCGGCCGGCCGGTGGGAGCGGTCGTGACGTTGCGCGACCGGACGGAGCTCGACGAGCTCGTGCGCGAACTGCACGACGTTCGGAGCCTCGCCGGCGCCCTGCGCGCGCAGGAGCACGAGTTCCAGCACCGGCTGCACGTGATCAGCGGACTGATCGAACTCGGTCGCTACGACGACGCCGTGCAAGAGATCAACCGCTCGTCTCTCCTCCACCAAGAGCTCGCCGGCTCCCTCGTCGACCGTGTCGGCGACCCGATCCTCGCCGCGCTGCTTCTGGGAAAGGCGGCGGTCGCGAGCGAGCACGGCGTCCAGCTCGACGTCCAGGCGACCGAGCTGCCTGCAGGCCTCGAAGACGTCCACGGTCTCGTCGCTCTCCTCGGCAACCTGATCGACAACGCGCTCGAGTCGGCGTCCGCCGGACGCGGCGGCGGGCACGTCGACGTCTCGCTCTCGGTCGAGGCCGGCGAGCTCGTGCTCGTGGTGCACGACTCGGGGCCGGGCATCGACTCGTCGCTCAGCGAGGAGATCTTCCGCGACGGGTTCACCACAAAGGTTGCGCGCGACGGCCGGCGGCGCGGGCTCGGACTGGCGCTCGTCAGCCAGGAGGTGCGGCGGCGCGGCGGCACGATAGCGGTGGAGAACGTCGACGGTGCACGGTTCGTCGTTCGACTGCCGCTGCCGACGCGGGAGCGGACCACATGATCAGCACGCTCGTCGTCGACGATGACTTCATGGCCGTCTCTGTCCACCGGCACTTCATCGAGCGGATCCCCGGCTTCGAGGTCATCGGCGAGGCAACGACCGGCAAGGAAGCTTGTGCCGTAATCGGATCGCTCCGACCCGACCTCGTCCTGCTCGACATCTACCTCCCGGACGAGAGCGGCATCGAGCTGATGCGGCAGCTGCGGACCGACCACCTCGCACGCGTCGACGTGATCGCGATCACCTCGGCCAAGGACGTCGACACCCTCCGCGACGCGATGCGGCTCGGTGTCGTCCATTACATCGTCAAGCCGTTCACCTTCAGGACGTTCCGCGAGCGGCTAGAGAACTACGCGGCGGCGCGACAGCGGCTGGAGGGGATGCGGCAGGCGGAGCAGCGCGACATCGACCGCTTGTACGGACTACTACGAACCACCAGCGACGCGTCACTGCCAAAGGGAATCTCGCCACCGACGCTCGCACGTATCGCCTCGATCCTGCGCAGCTCGGACGAGAGCATCCCCGTGGTCACGCTTGCGACACAAGCCGGCATCAGCCAGGGCGTCGCCCGGCGCTATCTCCGCTTCCTCGCAGAGGCCGGCGCCGTCGATTTCACCCTCCGCTACGGCACCGCCGGGAGGCCCGAGCATCTGTACCACTGGGCCACCTGAGGGACATCGCTTCGCTGAACCCGTGGGTGCCAGGATCAGCGTGTTGGTGCCGAATACTCGAATCGGTTGCAACTGGGGTACGCGGCGGCCTGTCGAGGATCGGTCACGCCGTCCAGCGTGTGACGGTGGGGCCGGACCCTGCTTGCATGCTGCGTCGCGATCTGCTATTCGCGCGCGCGTGTGTACCCAGAAAGCGCGGCGGGGCGCTCTCGCTCGAATCAGCTACGCCGCGAGCTGGTTTTCGTGAATCAGGCCTGAAGGGCGCCAATATCGGTGTCGCGGTGGTGAAGCGAGCGGGTTGGGAGGATCGAGGGCATGGTGTTCTCCTTCCTCTATCGCGCCGTCCGGGCTCTGCTAGGCGCGCTCGTTCGTAGCCGGCGCGGCCTGGACGTGAAAGACATTGAGCTGCTCGTGCTTCTGCACGAGTTGGCGATCCTGCGCCGCCAGGTTGAGCGGCCGAAGCTTGGCCCGGCTGACCGGGCACTCTTGGCCGCTGCGGCCGTCCATCTGCCGCGGCCGCAGCGGTCGGTGTTGCTGGTGACACCGCGGACGCTGCTGCGCTGGCACCGCGCGTTAGTGCGGCGGAAGTGGCGTCAGCCGATCGGCCGAGTCGGGCGTCCCCCGCTCTCAGCGGAGATCCGGGAACTCGTGCTTCGGCTTGCGCGTGAGAACCCGCGCTGGGGTCACCGCCGGATCTGCGGTGAGCTGCGCAAGTTGGGCTTCATCGTTTCGGCGACGAGCATTCGTCGCCTGCTCGCTCAGGCGCGGCTTGAGCCGGCGCCGCGCCGCAGCGGCCCGACGTGGCGTGCATTTCGGAGATCACAGGCGGGCAGCATTGTCGCCTGCGACTTCTTCACCGTCGAGACGATCTTGCTGCGCCGCTTCTACGTGCTCTTCTTCATCTCGCACGGGAACCGCCGCGTCTGGCTCGCCGGGTGCACCAGGAATCCGACTGGCGAGTGGGTCACCCAGCAGGCGCGCAACCTCGGCCTCGACTTCAGCGATGGTGGCGTGCGCTTCTTGATCCGAGACCGCGACAGCAAGTACAGCGGCCCCTTCGATGAGGTCTTCCGCAGCGAAGGCATCCGGATCGCGAAGACGCCCGTGCGAGCGCCCAAGGCGAACGTGATCGCCGAACGCTTCGTGCGCACCGTCCGCTCGGAATGCCTCGACTGGCTACTGATCCTCAACCGCCGCCACCTCGAGCACGTCCTCCGCGTCTACGTTGACCACTACAACCGCGAGAGGCCACATCGCTCGCTCAACCTGAAGCCACCCAATCCGGCGGACCTCGCGCTACCAGTCGCTCGCGAGATCCGGCGCCGCGACCGGCTCGGCGGCCTCATCCACGAGTACCACCGAGCTGCTGCATAAACGCGACACGAATATTGGCGCCCTTCACGGCCGCTCGACGCCACGCCTCCAACTCAGCCGCAGCAAGCCGCACCGGTCGCCGAGCTCGTGTTTCGCTATTACGGCTGATACCTGACGGTAATGCGAGTCGGCGCCGAGCGCCGATGCCAGAGGTCGACCGTACCGGCCGCGACGGCGTAGACGCCGGGGCGCCGCGGGGCGGTGCCGGAGCAGGAAGTCGAAACGACGGCGCGGCAGATCAGCCTCCACGTGCCGTTCGGCCGTTGGAGTGCGGCGACGAATCCCTGTACGCGAGGGTCGGTGCTCGGTGCGATCGAGACCGTCATCGCGTCTCCAGCGGTCGTCGCGGAGAGCGCTGCGGGCGGCGCGGGGCGCGTCAGGTCGTCGAGCGCGTTGCGCATGAACTGCTGTAGGCGCGGGTCGGACTGTCCCGCCGACCCGCCGGGCGGCGTCCGCACGAGCGTTCCGTCAGCGCGATAGTCGTCGAGCCCCCACGCGAAGGACATCGCGCCGGCCGCGAAGACACGCGCGCCGCTCGGCGTCGTGAACTTGACCGCGTCGGCGTCCTGGTCGACGCCGCCTCCGTCGTAGTGGAACAGCACGGTCAGGCCCGGGTGCTGACATGAGGGCGGGTTGGGATTGAGGACGTCGTGCTCTCTGCCCACGACGGAGGGAATGGTGTCACCTGCAGCCAAGCCTGTGTTCATGAACCAGGTGTCGTGCACACCGTCCGGTGTCACCGTGTAGTCGAGGCTGCGCGGGACGGTCGTGACCGAGATGGTCGACACTCCGGTGAGATTGCAGTCGGGTCGTCCGATCTGACGCCAGAGCGCGGTCTTCTCCTCGAGCACGGGGTTCGGGTCGTACAGCGACTTGTAACCGAAGATTGTCTGGCCGTTGTCTTGGTACTCGATGTGCCAATACCCCTCGTTCGCACCCAGAAAGGCGAGGTTCGTCCCCTGCGCAACCGCGTTGTCGAACGCGTCGCGCATGGAGCGCGTCCAGTACTCGTCGTGTCCGAGAACCATGACGAGCCGGTGACGGAGGAGGCTCGTGGGATCGCGATCAGTGTCGAGGTCGGTCTGGTAGGAGACGTCGTACCCCTCACGTTCGAGGAAGCGCACGGCCTGGATCTCCCACCACAAGGGCGATTGCGCCTGATCGTCGAACGGCCGCTGGAACGACACGCGATACATGCGAGGGCCTAGCGAGTCGTAGAGGCTCTTGCCGCCCCAGTGGTTGTACGCCTCCCAGGTGTTCACCGGGACCTGCACGAGGATCGGAGAACCGACCGAGGCGGCGGGAACGTGCACGATGAAGTACGTCGTCGCGACGAGCCCGGCCTTCGGACCGCTTGTGAGGACAGCCTCAGCGAGGTAGTAGCCGCTCGTCCAGTTACGCCCGGTGCGGACGACGTCCGTCACCGGCCAGTCCGCGCGGATCGGAGGGTCCGTCGGCGAGGTCGGAGGCGCGCCCGGTTGTGGTTGCGGCGTTCCCTGTTCGTCGGCGCCACAGGATGGGACACACGCCATCTGCCGGGCGCCGTCGCCGCCGTACCAGCCCAAGCGATACACGACGAGCCGGTAGCGGTTCGCGGTGCTGACGTGAAAGTCGACCTCTTCGCCCGGAGCCGCTGTGATCTCTGTCGCGTAGACCGCGATATCCCCGCCGACGTGCGCCTGCCACGCACTCGTCCCGGGCTGGGCGTTCTCGACCGCAATGGGGTTCTGGAAGGTAGGGGCGTTGGCCGCCGACGCGTGCGTCAGCGCGCCGAAAAACAGCAGCACGAAAAAACCCGCAATCGAATTCACCCTCATTTCCCTCGATGGCGTCATCGGGGCGCCCAAATGATGGTCGAACTTTGACGAGGAGTCCGCCGTCCTGGCTCGGAAACGACTCGACGACCTCGACGCCCACGTGATGGGACGAGTCGTCTACGAATACGTCTTCTCCGGGTTGTCCGAGAGCGAAGGAAACCGTATATCGAGCGCCTCAAAGCGATGCCGAAGTACGTCGCCTCTCGGTCACTCTCCGCGCCGCCGCCGAACGTCACGCTCGGCACGGAGATCAGATACGCGTCGAAGTCCTGTACGCCGAGAGCCTCCGGCTCGATCGTCTCCTTCCCGCTCGCACGGAGCTCCGCCCGCCGCGAAGCCGAGACGTCGCAAAACACCACTCGATGGCCGTTGGCGTCCAGACTGCGACCCGTCGCGGTCCCCACAACCCCGGACCCGATGGCGATTGTGAGATCGGCCCTCTCTGCGAAGACGTTCGTACCCACTTGCGCGGCCCTCTTCCTTCACGGCATGGATGGCAATACCCATAGAGGGCGCTGCGCGCAAAAATCTTTGGTGGAAACGACCCCCGACGTTGATGTCGCCGGAGCCGGTGCGCTGGCCGCCTACCGCTTCTGCATTCACGCGCTTGCCGTGACTCGTGCAACGACGCCTGCCAGCCCACGGTGGTCAACGTCGTCTTCGTGACTCTGACGCTCTGGCCGCCCTGAGGACGGTGGCGCTCGGTCCCCGAATGGCGCGTTCGGCGCGGGCTTCTCCGTCACGGGAGTCGCCGGCTTCCCGGTCGCGCGGTTGAGCTCGTAGACGTAGCTGCTCTTACAGGCGACCTCGATCCCGTGGACGAGCTTGCCGTTGATCGCGTGGTTCGGCGGCGACGCGCACTCGTAGTCCCACTCGTCGTGGTGGGTCGTCTGGATACCAGCTCATCTTCCTGTCTTCAGGCAGAGCGCGACCATCGAGTCGGTGTAGATCGCCGTCCTTCGTCCGCACGACATCGGGAGCAGGGCTACCGGTCGCCTCGTAGAGGAGGCCGAGCTTGGGATCGATCGCACCCCAGGTCTGGCTTCCAGCACGAGCGCACGGACGAACGACCCTCCTTGCTGGCTGATGCAGCGCGGGCTTTCCCCGCTTTACGAATTGAAACTTGATATTTGGCGGTCGGTCCGCCGCGGGACTCAGCCTCCGGGTGCGGAGAGCGGCGTGGTGTCGGTCGGCGTGGTGTCGGTCGCCGTCGTGTCGGTCGCCGTCGTGTCGGTCGCCGTCGTGTCCGTCGCCGTCGTGTCCGTCGCAGTCGTATCGGTCGCCGTCGTGTCCGTCGCCGTCGTATCCGTCGCCGTGGTGTCCGTCGCCGTGGGATCCGAAGCGGCGGGATCGGTCGAGGCGGTGTCGGCGGGAGCCGCATCCGCCGGGGAGGCATCCGTTGCGGTTGCCGTCGTGTCGGTCGTGGTCGTGTCGGTTGGTGGCGACGCCGGCAGAGCTCCGGGAGCGCCCGGCACCGCAAGCCGCGCTACGGGCGGCTGGAGAAACGCCGGCGCCAGCGTCGCGACTAGGGGAGCAGCGCTCGCTCCAGTCCAGCTCGCGAGCACCGACAACGGCACCGCCGCGTCCGGGATCGACGCGGTCTCGGCCGGCGGCTGAGCGTTGTGCCGGATGATCGCGGCGACCGCGTGATAGGCGCTCGGTGCCGCCGCGGCGCTGATGACGCCGGTCACCGCGAGGGCGCCGAGCTTCGCCGCTACCGGCGCGGCCCCGCCCCCCGCGAGCCATTGCGGGAGCTGGCGGAGCGCGAGGCCGAAGTTGCCGAGGACCCCCAGCAGGCGCGCCGGCAGGCTTCCACGACAGCTCGCGCAGGAGTCGGCGTGCGCCTTGATCGCACGGCGCCGCACGAAGGCGAGACTGCCGTCGCTCGCCGCCTCCTGGAGCGCCACGCAGGTCACCCGCCCACCGAAGACGAGCCGCTCGGCCAGCGCGTTCCGAGCGGCGAACAGCGCCTGCTCGACCTGCGTGCTGGTCAGCTCGAGCCGGTCGGCCACCTCGCTCACGCGAAGCCCGTTCAGCTCACGGAGCACGTAGACGTCGCGCTGCCGGCGCGGCAGCGCCCGCAGCCCATCGAGCCAGGCTTCGCGGTCGAAAGCCGCGTCGTCCGACCACTGTCTCTCCGCCTCGAGCAGCTCGCTGTTGACGACCTCCCCGTGCCGGCGGCGGCGCGCCTCATAGGCGGCGTTCTGCGCGATCCGATAGAGCCAAGGACGCAGATGGCGCGGCCGCGTCCCGCCGCGCATCGAGCGGTAGGCATTCATCAATGAGGTCTGCGCGACGTCCTCGCCTGCCGAGCGGTCGCTCAACAGGCGCGCGCCGAACGCGGCCAGCGGCCGCGCGTAGCGCCGGTAGAGCTCCTCGAACGCGGCGGCGTCGCCCGCGCCGACCCGCTGCGCGAGCGTCTCGTCGCTGTCGAGAAGTTCTCGTTCTTCGGGTATCGCCGCCACTGCAGAGTGCCCTCGACACACTATGACGGTCTGATCGCGAAAAACTTAAGCCGGCGGCGAAGAACCCCCCATCCGGGGGAATCGCGTGGAGGGGGCTCAAGATCGGCGGCGCTCGGGCTCTTAGCGGCCGGAAGGCACACCAACCGAAGGAGCCCAGCATGAAGCGCGCGACCTCCCTGATCTTCCTGGCCCTGCTCTCTGCGCACGTTCTCGGCGTCGCGCCCTCGAGCGCGGCCCGCGCAGACGATCCCTCCGAGCCCGTCGGGTTCACCTCGCACAGCTACCGCCTCGACGTCAACTTCGAAGACGTGCAGGGTACGCTGTTTTCGGCGAGCCTGAACGACATCCCGTCGAGCGTGCCCACGCCGGCGGCGCAGTGGATCGGCTACAACCTCGACACCGGCACCTTCGACGTCGACTCGAGCGGCGCGAAGTGCTTCATCCTCTCCGGCTCGCCGAAGGCCGTTCCGTGCTCGAGCATCGCCGACATGGTCGACAAGTCCGCCGACGGCGGCGTCGACGAGACGATCCTCGCGGTTCCGACCCGACCACGACGCCGGCTCCTTCCAGGCCAAGAAGATCACGGTCTGGGTCGATGCGACCGGCAACGACGTTCCGCCTCCCGCCGACGGCGGCTCGTCCGGTGAGCAGATAGCGGAGCTTCTCGATCGTCACCAGCTGCACGTCGTGCTGGTCCAAGTACGTCTCGACGAGTTGCGACAACGTGAGCCTCCGCGTGATCCGGCGTTCCCTCCGAATCCGCTCCAGCTCACGCTCGAGCGCATCCCGCGCGTCCTGCTCCGAGACGAACCCGCCACGCTGAACACGCTTCGAGTCACGCCCGCCGGTCCGGTAGCGATACGCCCAAAGCCGCTCGCCGTCGGGACCGCGGCGCGTCAGTTCGAATGTTTGTCCACGCTGCACCATCGCGTGAGGTCAACTCCTTTCACGAGTCGACCCCCTCCTGCCGGCATCCTCCAACAGAGAAGGAGTTGGAGGGCCGATGCTCTCTTCCCGGTTCACACGGTTCGCAGTGCCACGGTGGGCGGCATGCGGGAGGCTCGAATGGCCGGCATCAGGCCGGCGATGGCGCCGATGAGGATGGCCGAGGCGATGCCGCCCGTCCACGCTTTGGCGGGGATGATGACCGCCCAGTTCTTTGTGCTGGCGTAGACCGCGGTTGCCATTGCGCCGGCGAGCACGCCGACGATGCCGCCGATGACGGCGAGCAGGATCGACTCGGCGAGGAACTGAGTTCGGATCTGACTCTTTGTCGCGCCGAGGGCGCGGCGGAGGCCGATCTCCGAGCGGCGTTCCAGGACGGAGATGATCATGATGTTGGCGACGCCGACGGCACCGACGATCAGTGCCACGACTCCGAGTCCGAGGAAGAGGCTGTTGAACGCTCCTGCCGCTGCAGCGCGTGCGGTGAGGACGTCGGAAGGCTGGCTGACGGCGGCCTCGTAGGGGGCTTCGGGGTCGGCGGTAGTTGCGAGCAGCGATTGCACCTCCGCCTCGTGCCCGGTCGCGGCGCGCACGTAGATGCTGCTTGGCGGGCCGGTCTTCTGTTCGCCGCCGACGATGCTGAGGTAGCCGAGGTAGGTCTGGGCGGCTCGATACCCGATCAGGGCGCTGACGTCGATGTCGGGCGTCAGCGGAGATGGGTTGAGGATGCCGGCGATGTCGAACCATTGGCTGCCTAGCCAGACCCGCTGGCCTGGGTAGACCCGGTCGATGCCGAGCTGTTGCGCGGCGACCGCGCCGAGCACCGCGACCGGCAGGCGGGCGGTGCCCCGGTTGAGCCAGTCGCCGCGTGCGAGGCCGGTGCCGAGCACGGGCAGCAAGTTCAGGCTGGTCGCCCGCACCTGGAGGCCGCCGGTCTCGGTTACCGGGACGATCGAGCTGCGGTAGACGTACGTGTTCTTGATCAGGGCGGTGTGTGCCACCTGTTGGACGTTGTCCAGGAGCGTGATGCGTGCCGGCGCTTCTCGGGGCAGTTGTGCCGGGCCTCCTGTGAGGCTTTGCCCGGCTTCGACGGTGAGGAGGTTCGTGCCGAGCCGGTTGATCTCGGCGATCAGCCCGGCCTGTGAGGAGGCCGAGAGCCCGAGGACGCCGACGATCGCTGCCGTTCCGATCGCGATCCCGAGCGCCGAGAGCGCGGCGCGCAGCGGCCGCGAGCGCAGCCCGACGCTGGCCACCCGGAGCCAGTCGCGCAATTCGAGACGCTCGTCGCTCCGGCTCAAGGCTTCTGGCCCTTCGTGCGATCGGAGATGATCTCGCCGTCGAGGACGCGAATCTGGCGAGGCAACTGAACGGCGAGACCCGTGTCGTGGGTGATCATGATGATGGTCGCGCCGGCCGCGTTGAGCTCGCGGATTAGGTCCATGATCGCCGCACCGTTGGTGCTGTCGAGGTTTCCGGTCGGCTCGTCGGCGAGAACGATCGCCGGACGCCCGACGAGAGCGCGGGCGATCGCAACCCGCTGCCGCTCCCCGCCGGAGAGCTTGGCGGGCTTGAAGTGCGCGCGTTCGGAGAGGCCGACCTGTTCGATCGCCTCGTCCGCGCGCCGATACCGCTCGGCTGCGCGGACGCCCGCGTACAACAACCCGTCTGCGACGTTGTCCCGCACCGTCGCATGCTCGGCGAGGAAGAACTGCTGGAACACGAAGCCGATGTTTCGAGCGCGCAGCTTCGATAGCTCACGATCGTCGAGCTGCGCGGCGTCGACACCGCCGATCCGGACGACGCCGCTGCTCGGCCGTTCGAGCGTTCCGATCACGTGCAGGAGCGTGGACTTGCCCGAGCCCGACGGTCCGACGATCGCGACCAGCTCACCGGGTCGAACTGCAAACGACACCCCGCGAAGGGCGGGAACGAGTGGGTCCTCGCCATAGACCTTCGTGACTCCGTCCAGTTCCAGTACCGATGCGCTCATGACGACGGCACCACCACTTGCTCGCCCTCGTGGAGGGCGCCTTCGACGACCTGGACTCGTCCGCCGGCGCTGTCGAACAGACCGAGCTTGACGGCGACGAGGTTGCGTCGTCCGTTGGCGCCGACGACCTCGACCGCGAAGCCGCCGCCGGAGCGACCGATGATCGCCGTGACCGGGACGCTCAGCGCGTTCTCGACTCCCTTCGTTGTGATCGCCACCTGAACGGGGGCCTGATCGAGCGCATGGGCTTGTTGCGGATCATCGAGGCTGATGTAGGCGGGGATGGTCGCGCCGGCGTTCGGGTCCTGACTGTTCTGCGTCTGGGCAACTCGCCCCAGCCGGTCCACCTTCCCGGTGACTGAGGTGTTGTCGGGCAGCGTGATCTGGGCGTGGTCGCCCGTCTTCACCTCGCGCTGCTGGGACGGGTCGAGGTTGACCTCCACCTCGAGCGTGTCGGAGCTGGCCTGCGCGACCTGCGTGCCAGGCTGCGCGGAGCCGCCGAGCTCCCCGGTCACCCGGGCGAGCCGCACCGAACCGGGCAGGAACACCGCCTGACCGAGAGCGAGCGACCCGGTCTGATCTTCGCCGAGCTTTGCCTGCAGCGTCTTGAGCGCAGCCGCCGTCGCGGAGGTGAAGTCGCGCGAGGACGGATCGAGCTGCTTTCGGGTCGCGTAGCCGAGGTGCACCAGGTTGGCGTTGAGTGCGGCGACGTCGGCTCCGCTATCGCCCTCCGACAACGACCGGTATGCAGGCATCGGGCCGCACAGAAGCAGCACCGGGTGGTTGTTCACCCGATAGATAACCGCGCCGCAGGCGACCTTGTCGCCCGCAGTGGGCAGCTCGGTGTACGTCCCGCCGGCCCGGTTGATCACGGCATACGGCGAGCCGTCGGATCGCGCCCGATAGGACAGGATCCCATACTGGGAGACCATGTCCGAGAGCGTCCCCCGATCCACCGTCGCGGTGTTCACCGCCGACGCCTTCGCCGGGGTCTGTCCGCCACCCGATTTCGCGACCACAACGCCGATCGCCACTGCGGCAACCAGGACGACCGCTGCGGCCGCCAGCACCCACCGCTTACGCTTCACTTGCTCCCCCGCACACCGGCCGCGGCTGCGTACTGGCCGCACTTCCGCATTGCAGCGTTGAGAATCGTGAGACCACCCGGCGTTGCCGCGGATGGACTGCGATTCGTGTCTACAAGCGGGTCAGTCTTGGAAGGGTCAGGAAAGTCCCGCACGCCGTTATCGCGAATGCACTGGGCGAACGCGAGAGCAGCCTGCTGCTCCTGGGGACTTCTCTGGTTGCCCGTGAACCCCGCCGGCTCCAGGTCCTTGCACGCGCTGAGCGCGCGCTTGAACGCAGCCGAGCTCGTGTTCAGAGACGAGCCGTTCGCGACCGCATCGATGGTCAACGCACCCGACGCGTCGGGATCCGGAAACGCGCTGACACCGTTGGCGCGCATGCACTCGGCGAACTTCACCGCCTTGGCGCGAATCGTCGACGTGCCCGTTGCACCGCTGCCGGCGGTGCCCGCAGTTACCGCAGGGTGATTGCCGGCGGTGCTTCCACAGCCCGCGCTGATCGCGACGATCGCAAAGACGGCCGCCGTCCACGTCTTCGGTCTCACTACTGGCCCCCCGTTTGCTGTCCCAGGAGATGGCCGCACGTGTGCGTCGCGGCGTTGAGGATGGTCATGCCGCCCGGCTTGTTGGCGGACGGGATGCGATTCGTGTCGATGAGAGGCTGACCGTTGACGGGGTCAGGAAAGTCCGGCACGCCGTGCCCGCGGACGCACCGCGCGAACTTGAGCGCCGCCGAAAACTGCGTGGAGGTCAAGTGGGCGTTGAGCGAACCCGGTGGCTGCAGGGACTTGCACGCGGCGACGGCCTTCGTCCACATAGCTGCAGTCACGCTGACCCCGTAGGACGGGAACTCCCCCGACGCGTTCGGGTCAGGGAAGTCGCTGACGCCGTTAGCGCGCAAGCACTCGGAGAACTTCACCGCCTTCTCACGGGCGGTCAGACTGCTCGTGTGCCTGGTGGTGTGCGCGGTCGTGGTGGTGTTGCTGGCCGTGGATGCGGCGGCGGTGCTCGTGCCGCTGCTGCTCGGTGTGCCGCCGCAGCCCGCGGTGATCACGGCAACGATGGCGGCCATGCAAAGAGCGGCGGGCGGCCAGAGTGTTCTCGTCAAGGGGTTCCTCCTCGTGTGCTGATGACGTCGACACCGGTTCTCTGCCGGGCGTGCGTACGCGGCGGTGCCCCCGGCGCGGGGAGTTGCTGCGGTGAGCCCGGCCCGACTCGGTCGCCGCTGATGCGGGCGACCATCGCGTCTGCTGCTGCGAGGCCTGCGTCGATCAGGTCGTAACCGGGCTGGCCCAGCACGACGCCGGTGATCGTCGTGCGCTTGCCCTGCACAAAACGGATCGACCGGAACGCGAAACAGCCGCCGGCAGCACGGTCGGAGCCGGTTTTCACGCCGATGAAGCCGTCGCGCCCAAGCAGCGTGTTCGTATTGCGCACCGTGCCGGCGACCGGGAGCGTCGCGCTCGCCGTCGCGACGATGCTCGCGAACACCGGCACGCGCATCGCTCGGTCGACGATGCGCAGCTGGTCGGCGGCGGTCGACACCCTCGCGTCGTCGTAGCCGCTCGGGTCGGTGTAGCGGGTACGCGACATGCCGAGTGACCGTGCGGTCGCATTCATGCGGGTGACAAAGCGGTCTACCGAGCCGGAATCCCAGCGTGCGAGAGCGACGGCGATGTTGTTCGCCGAGGGCAGCAGCAGCGCTTGCAGCGCCTGCAGTTCGCTCAGCTGCTCGCCGGCGACGATCGGCACGAGCGACTCGCGTTGCCGGCTCCTGCGATCGGTGTCGGCGACATCGGCGTCGGTGAGGGTGATTGTCGGGCCGCCCTCGCCGACCTGGAGCGGATGGTCGCGGAGCACAACGTAGGCGGTCATCACCTTCGCGACGCTGGCGATCGGAGCCGCGTGCTGATTCGGCCCGGCCTGGACCGGGCCCTGTCCTATCTGAACAGCGGCCTGGCCGTATGCCGGCCACGCCACGCTCAGCAGCGCACCGCCACGCGCGATGTGGCCCCCACTCGCAACGCTGCTACGGGACGGTGTGGCCGTCGAGGATGAGGACGCCACCAGCCGGTGGCCCACGACTGCGACGATCGCCGCGATGACGGCCAGAAGTCCTCCGGCCAGGAGCCCGGAAAGCCGAGGGGGCGCAGTTCGGGCTGGTTCCCTGTAGGTCATGCCTCCAGTCTGGGAGGCGTCCTGTTGCCGGGGCGTATGGCGTTTTTGATACGCGGACGAAACACGCCAGCTCGTAGCATCCGAAGCGTGC
>DASSXM010000057.1:0-12002 GCA_035703805.1 Gaiellaceae bacterium
GCCCGGCCCCGAGCGGTCGAGGAAGGTCTCGAGGTCGGACCGGCGGTACCGGCGGTGGCCGCCGGGGGTGTAGAAGGCGGGCACGCGGCCCTGGTCGGACCACTTGCGGATCGTGCTCTGAGCGACGCCGAGGAAGCGCGCCGCCTGCCCGAGCGTGAGCCAATCGCCGTTATCTCTCGTGGCCATATCGGGGAATCTGGCCAAATCTTCCGTTTTTTACACCCTAGGGGTGCACCGTCGAGACATTTGTGACGGTGATTCCGGGCTTCGGGTTGTCGTGGAGCGCCTCCCCGACCGCGACCCCGAGGGCGAAGACGGCCGCGACCCCGAGTATGGCGAGGACCCAGCGGATCACGGCTTGTAGTCCACGGCGCCGCGCTGGTAGGCATGGAAGGCGGAGGCGAGCACGAGCGAGAGATCGCGGGGCGAGGCGACGAGGTCGCGGCCCCAGCGCTCGGCGTCGCGATAGGCGTGCGCGAGCTCGGCAAGCGTGTACGTCTGGCCGATCTGCTTGCGCAGCTCGTCGACCACGGCCTCGAGCTCGTCGACGAGCACGCGGTAGTGCCGAGCGTCGCTTTTGTACTCCTCGAACCGGCGCGCGCCGTCGCTCCACTCGTGCCGGATGAGCTCGACCGTGTCCATCATTCCTCGCTGCAACAGCGCTCCGGCCACATGGGATCGATGTCGGCCAGCATGCGCTCGCCGAGCTCGTACCCGGGTCGCGCGAGCGCGAACGCGACGTGCGCGTGCAGGCACTTGAGGCTGCCGCCGCGCGTCCCGCCTCCCACTCCCGCGTCGATCTCGGGCCGCAGCCGGCGTTGGTCGTCGTTCGCCGCGCGCAGACTCTCTTCGAGCTCGGGGTCTTCTGCGGCCGCTTTTGTCCAGCGCTCCACGCCGCCGTCCGCCTCAAGGCGGGAGACGGCGGCGACGAGGAAGGGGCACGTCAGCCAGAACGTCGTCGGGAACGGATCGCCTGCGGAGTCGTACGGGCTCTGCTCGGTGACGGCCGGCCGGCCGAAGGGGCAGCGGACGGCGACGCGGCGGAACGCGCGCGGCTCGCGGCCGATCTGGCGGGCGACGGTCGCGCGATCTACGTCAATGGCCACGGCCTGCAAGGCTAGCCCGCAGGCGCTTCCGCCACTGGTCGATGCCCTTGACGATGAAGAGGTGCTCGCCCGGCTTGACGTAGCCGAGCGCGCGCGCTTCGCGTGCGAGCGTGGGGACCGAGGTCGAAGCGCTCAATCGCAGCTCGAGGTTCGTCTTCTCGCGCTCGAGCCGGTGGACGATCGCCTGCCGCTGGCCGAGCTGGCCGCGCGCGTCGACGTATGCGCGCAACGGGCGATAGTAGAGGAGCGCGACGAGCACGAGCGCGCCCACGGCAAGCCAGCGACGGAGGGTCATCCGCGCGGTCTTCGCGCCGGAGCAGACACGTCCTGCAACCTGGTTGCGAGACATGTCCTGCGACCACGTCGCGACGTGGTCGCGAGTCAGGCGTCGACGTCTGCGACCAGGTCGCTCCGCGACCTGGTCGCCGCCTTTCAGGCGATGTCGACTTTGATGACGTTCGTCGAGCCGGGGATGTTTACCGCGGTGCCGGCGGTGATGACGACGCGATCGCCGGATTCGACGAGGCCCGCGTCGCGCGCCGCCACGATCGACACGTTCCAGAGCTCCTCGACGTCGGAGCACTCCTTGATGAGCAAAGGCGTCACGCCCCATTCGAGCGCGAGTTGACGCATCGCCCAGTCCTGGTGCGTGAGCGCGACGATCGGGCGACGCGGCCGCAGGCGCGCGACCGCCGATGCAGTGCGCCCGCTGAACGTCGGCACGAGAATCGCCTTGGCGCGCAGCGCTTCCGCGAGGTCGCACGCCGCGTTCGACATCGCGCCGCCGATCGTCGGGTTCTCGTGCGCCTCCGGCAGCTCGTGCCGGTAGTCCATGCTCGGCTCGATCGCGCGCGCGATGCGGTCCATGTACGCGACCGCCTCGACGGGATACTCACCCACTGCCGTCTCTCCGGAGAGCATCACGCACGAGGTGCCGTCGAGGATCGCGTTCGCGACGTCGCTCGCCTCCGCGCGTGTCGGCTCGGCCGAGTGGATCATCGACTCGAGCATCTGTGTCGCGGTGATCACCGGCTTCCCGCGCTCGAGCGCTTTGAGGATGATCCGCTTCTGCAGCAGCGGAACGAGCGCGGCGCCGATCTCGACGCCGAGGTCGCCGCGCGCGACCATCACCGCGTCGGCTGCTTCGAGCACGTCGTCGAGGACGTCGACCGCCTCCGCCTTCTCGATCTTCGCGATCACCTGCGCATGGATGCCCGATTCCTCGATGAGCTTGTGCAAGTCGCGCACGTCTTTCGGCGAGCGCACGAATGAGAGCGCGACGAAGTCGACGCCCGTCTCGAGCGCGAACTGGAGATCCTCGGTGTCCTTCGGCGTCAACGACGGGATCGGCAGCGTGACGCCGGGAAGGTTCACCCCCTTGTGCGAGCTGACGAGACCGCCGACGAGCACGGCGCAACTCGCGCTACCACCATCGACGCGCTCGACGCGCAGGCGGACGAGCCCGTCGTCGATGAGGACGTCGTGGCCCGGCTCGAGCACGTCGCCGATGACGGCTGGGGCAACGGGAAGCTCGCCGGCCTTCGCCGACTCCTCGGCGCTGACGGTGATCTGGTCGCCTTTCGTGAGCACCACCGGCTCGCGCAGCTCGCCGATGCGCAGCTTCGGCCCTTGCAGGTCCGCGATGAGTGCAACCGGGCGCCCGACCTCCGCGGCGATCTCCCGCACGAGCCACGCGCTCTTCGCGTGGTCCTCGTGCGTTCCGTGCGAGAGATTCAGGCGAACGGCGTCGATGCCGGCGCTCACGAGCGCGCGCAGAGTCTCCGGCGAATTCGACGCCGGACCGAGCGTCGCGACGATCTTCGTACGACGATCAGCCGTCACGCCGTTCAGGGTACCCGCGGGAACGCGCTCCATCCGGGAAACGTCGAGCGCGAACCCAGTTGTTCTTCGATGCGCAACAGTTGGTTGTACTTCGCGACGCGGTCGCTTCGCGCAGGCGCACCAGTCTTGATCTGCCCCGTTCCGAGCGCGACCGCGAGATCGGCGATCGTCGCGTCCTCGGTCTCGCCGGAGCGATGCGACATCACCGCGGTGTAACCGTTGCGCTGCGCGAGGCGCACCGCGTCGATCGTCTCGGTCAATGTGCCGATCTGGTTGACCTTGATGAGAATCGAGTTGGCGACGCCGCGGTCGATGCCTTCCTGCAGCCGTTTCGGATTGGTGACGAAGATGTCGTCGCCGACGAGCTGGACGCGGTCGCCGAGCTGCTCGGTCGTCTGCTTCCACCCGTCCCAGTCGTCCTCGGCGTTGCCGTCCTCGAGCGAGACGAGCGGGAAGCGGTCGGCGAGCCCGCGGTAGAAGCCCGCCATCTCTACCGGCTTCGCCTCGCGGCCCTCGAAGCGGTAGACGCCGTCGTGGAAGAACTCGCTCGAGGCCGGGTCGAGGGCTATGGCGACGTTCTCGCGATGACCGGCGCGCTCGGCGGCGTCGAGGATCGCCTGAATCGCGAGCTCACTCGACGGCAGGTCGGGGGCGAAGCCGCCCTCGTCGCCGACGGCGGTCGCGAGACCTCGCTCGTGTAAGAGCTTCTTGAGCGCGTGGTACGTCTCGGCGCCGATCCGCAGCGCCTCGGCAAACGATGACGCCCCGGCCGGGACGAGCATGAACTCCTGCAGGTCGATCGAGTTCGCGGCATGTACGCCGCCGTTGATGACGTTGAGCATCGGCACCGGCAGGGTCGTCGCCTCTTCGCCGCCGAGGTAGCGGAAGAGCGGTTGACCGGCATCGGCCGCCGCGGCCTTCGCATTCGCGAGCGAGACGCCGAGGATCGCGTTCGCGCCGAGCCTGCCCTTGTTCGGTGTGCCGTCGAGATCGACGAGGCGACGGTCGAGCTCCTCCTGCGCGCTCCCTTCCATCCCGCGCACGGCGTCGGCGATCTCGCCCGCTGCGTTCGCGACTGCCTTCGTCACCGCCTTGCCGCCGTACGCGTCGCCGCCGTCGCGCAGCTCGACCGCCTCGTGCACGCCGGTCGACGCACCGGACGGAACCGCGGCGCGGCCGCTCGCACCCGACTCGAGCTGCACCTCGACCTCGACCGTCGGGTTGCCGCGCGAGTCGAGGATCTGGCGGGCGTGAACCGACGCGATCTTGCTCATCGAGCGGTCTCCTTGGCGAGGTCGAAGTAGCGATCCTGCTGCTCGAGCGGCAGCTCGCTCCAATTCTCGCCGGCGGCGGCGGCGAGGCGCTCCGCCTCCTCGACGCGGGCGCGGAACCGGTCGGTCGCCTGCCGCAGCGCGAGCTCCGGATCGACATCGAGATGGCGCGCGACGTTGACGGCGGCAAACAGCACGTCGCCGAGCTCGCGCTCGCCGAGATCCTCCTTCAGCTCGCGCAGCTCGTCGTCGAGATCGTCGAGCGCGGCGGCGGCATCGGGATACTCGAAGCCGACCGCCTTCGCGCGCTGTTGCGCCTTCCGTGCGTACAAGAGGCCAGGAAGCGCGTCGGGCACGTGGTGGAAGACGCCCTCGCGTCCTTCCTGCTCGCGCTTGATGCGGTCCCAATTCTCCTTCACGCGCACCGGCGTGTAGGCCTCGACATCGCCGAAGACGTGCGGGTGCCGGCGCACGAGCTTCTCGTGGATGAGGCGCACGGCCGACTCGAGGTCGCCTGCGCCACGCTCCTGAAGGAGCAGAGCGAGGAAGTAGACCTGGAAGAGCAGGTCGCCGAGCTCGTCGAGCAGCCGTGCATCATCGTCTGCGAGCGCGGCGTCGGCGACCTCGTACGCCTCCTCGACCGTGTGCGGCACGATCGTCCGCGCGGTCTGCTCGCGGTCCCAGGGACAGTCGCGGCGCAACCGCTCCGTCAGCTCCTGCAGCTCGAGGAGGGCCTCGCTCAGGCCCAAGGTGTCAGCCAGTGGTGGCGGTCGTGGCGGCGGTCGACGTCGTCGCCGGCGCGTAGCCCGTCTGGTACGCGGTCTTCTTGGCGAAGTCCTTCTTCAGCTTCGACACCCAGTCGGTCATCGTCGTCGTCTTCTTCGACTGGAGGAGCTGCTGGCGGATCGACTCCTTGACACTCGCAAGCGGCGTGGTCTTCGCCGGCTTGACCGCGCTGAGCGCCTGGATTATGTGCCAGCCGTATTGCGTATGTACCGGCCCCGACGTCTTGCCGGTCGCAAGCGAGAACGCGACTTTGTCGAACTGGGGAACGGTCTGCCCCTTCGAGATCGTGAGCTTGCCGCCTTGCGATGCCGAGCCCGGGTCCTTCGAATACTTCTTCGCGAGCGCAGCGAAGTTCGCGCCGCCCTTCAGCTGGGTCTCGAGCTTGTCGGCGAGCGCCTTGTTGTTCACGAGGATGTGACGGACATCGCGCGTCGCGGCCTGGCTGTACGTCGACTTGTTCGCGGTGTAATACGACGTGATCTCGCCGTCGCTCACCTTCACGCCGCTCGTGACCTTGTTGTAGATCTTCTCGGAGAGCAGCTGCGCGGAGATCTGCAGCTCAACCTGCCTCTCGCTCGCGCCCTGCGCGGCGAGCTGCTGCTTGTACTTCGCTTCGCTGCCACCGAAGTACTGCACCTTGATCTGCGCAAGACGCGCGCTCACGTCCTTCGACGTGATTGTGATTCCGAGATCCTTCGCGCGCTGCTGCAGCTCGTCCTGCTCGACGAGGTACGTGACGACTTGATCCTGGATCGACTTGTACTGCGTCGTGCCCGGCTTCGGGAACGTCTGCTTGCGTGCCTTGTACGCGCTTTGCGCCGTCCCGAGCCAAAAGTTGAAGTCGGACTTCGTGATCGAGTCCTTGCCGACGACGGCGACCGCGTCCGAGGGAACGCTCAGGGAGCTGCCACCGCAGCCCGCAGCGAGCGCAGCGACGATCAGGACGAACGGGATGAAGAC
Organism: Gaiellaceae bacterium; assembly: GCA_035703805.1. Lineage (GTDB taxonomy): Bacteria > Actinomycetota > Thermoleophilia > Gaiellales > Gaiellaceae > Palsa-739. The sequence continues at coordinate 5,966 of DASSXM010000057.1, forward strand.
GAAAAGGCGCTTGGTCATGATCACGCCGGCTTAGGCCGCCTGGCGGGCCTCCAAGATAGCATCGACGAGCCGCAGGGCCTGGGGAAATCCGTCCTCGCTGCGCAAGCTCACCTCGCTCAGGCCCACCGTGTAGACGGCCGTGTGGATGCGGTCGCGCAACTCCTTCAGCTCCCCTGAGCCGAGCACGAGCTTCCCCACCGTCGCCTTGCCGCCCCGGAAGACGAGGTAGTCGGCGCCAAGCCGCGCGACCTTGATCTTCGCCTCCTGGATCGCGAAGAGGTTCTCGACCGGCTCCGGTAGCTCGCCGTACCGGTCCTCGAGCGCGGCCTGGAGCTCACGCAGCTCGTCCTCGGTTTCCGCCAGCGCGAGCCGGCGGTGGATGTCGATCCGCAGCGCCTCGGAGCCGACGTACTGGCGCGGCACATAGGCGTCGATCCGGGCGTCGACACGAACCGGCCGTGCGGCGACGAGCCGCTTGCCCTCGAGCTCCGCGACCGCCTCGTCAAGGAGCTCGACGTACAGCTCGAATCCGACCGCGGCGACATGGCCAGACTGCTCGGCACCGAGCAGCTCGCCGGCGCCGCGGATCTCGAGGTCCCGCATCGCGATCGCGAAGCCGGCGCCGAGCTCGGTGTGGTCGGCGAGCGTCGCGAGTCGCGCACGTGCCTCGCCGGTCAGCTCGCGCGCGTCCGGGTAGAAGAGATATGCGTACGCGCTCTCGTCGCTGCGGCCGACGCGGCCGCGGATCTGGTAGAGCTGCGCGAGCCCCAGCATGTCCGCGCGCTCGACGATGAGCGTGTTCGCCTGCGGAATGTCGATCCCCGACTCGATGATCGTCGTCGAGACGAGAACGTCGGCGTCGCCGCGCAGGAACGCGTGCATCTGCTCCTCGAGCTCCTTCTCGCGCATCTGCCCGTGCGCGACGAGGAAGCGCAGGTTCGGGCACAGCTGACGCAGCTTCTCCGCCGCCTCCTCGATCGACTCGACGCGGTTGTGGAGGTAGAACGCCTGCCCGCCGCGCTCGTGCTCGCGCTCGAGCGCGATCTTGATCAGATCCTCGTCGTACTCGCCGACCGTCGTGCGGATCGGCCTCCGGCCCTCGGGCGGCGTCTCGATGATCGAGATGTCGCGCATGCCCGAGAGCGAGAGGTGCAGCGTGCGCGGGATCGGCGTTGCGCTGAGCGTCAGCACGTCGACTTCGAGGCGCAGCGACTTCAGCAGCTCCTTCTGCGCGACGCCGAAACGCTGCTCCTCGTCGAGGATGACGATGCCGAGCTCCTTCGGAATGACGTCGCGGCTGAGCACCCGATGCGTTCCGATGAGCACGTCGACCTTGCCTGCGCCGAAGTCGGCGAGCACCTTCTTCACCTCGCGCGGCGGGCGGAAGCGCGAGACCATCTCGACACGCACCGGAAAGTCGCGAAAGCGGTCGCGGAACGTGTTCCAGTGCTGCTCGGCGAGGATCGTCGTCGGCGCGAGCATGAGCGCCTGCTTGCCGTTCACCGCGACGGCGAACGCGGCGCGCACGGCGACCTCCGTCTTGCCGAAACCGACGTCGCCGCAGACGAGTCTGTCCATGGGGCGTGGCGCCTCGAGGTCTTCTTTCACCGCCTCGATCGCGTTCTCCTGGTCCGGCGTCTCGCGATACGGGAACGACGCCTCGAGCCGTGACAGCCATTCGTGCTCGAGGTTGAATGCGATGCCCACGCGGGTCTGCCGCTGCGCATAGAGTTGGATGAGTTCCGTGGCAAGCTCGCGCACCGATTCGCGCGCGCGCGACTTGAGCAGCTGCCACGCCTTGCCGCCGAGCTTCGAAAGTGCGGGCGCCTTCGCATCGGCGCCGACGTAGCGCGAGACCTTGCCGAGCTGCTCGTGCGGAACGTAGAGCCGGTCGTCGCCGCGGAACGCGAGCAACAGGTAGTCGCGCGTGACGTCCGCGACCTCCTTCGTCTCGAAACCGAGCAATTTGCCGACGCCGTGGTCCTCGTGCACGACGAAGTCGCCCGTGCGCAGGTCGGCGAACGACTGCAGCGCACGCCCGCCGATCCGGCGCTCCTTCGGAACGCGGCGGCGGAACACCTGGTGATCGGGCAGAAGGACGAGATCGAGCTCGCGCCACACGAAGCCGCGGCGCGCCGGCGCGACTGCGAACAGGATCTCTGCCTCGGCCGGCAGCTCTTCGCCGGGCTCGAGCACCCGGGCGTCGACCTTGCGCAGCATGTTCTGTGTGCGCAGCGCCTCGCCGCGATGCGGGAACGCAACGACGACGCGCTGACCGGCCCGCAGCAGCGCCTGCAGCTCCGTCTCCGCCTCCGCGAGCCCGCGCGCCGCAATCGCGGGCCGCTGCGCCTCGAACGCGAACGGCTGGCTCTGCGGGAACGGATCGAGCTCGGTCGCGCCCTTCAAGCTGACGGGAACGAGGCCGTCCTCCTCCCAGATCTTTCGGACGTCGTCGGGCTGGAAGACGACGTCGGGCGCACGGTCGAACATCGGGACGAGCTCTTCGTCCTCTTCGTCGACGTCGATGCGGCGTTCGGCCGCCGGATAGATCACGGATCCGTCGACGGGATGGAGCGCGCGCTGAGTGAACGGCGAGAACGCGCGGATGGACTCGATCTCGTCTCCGAAGAACTCGACGCGCAGCGGCTCGCGTCCGGTGGTCGGGAAGACGTCGACGAGGCCGCCGCGCACCGCGAACTGACCGCGGTCGTCGACGCGCTCGACACGTTCGTAGCCTGCAAACGCCAGGTGCTCCGACAGCGGCTCGACTCCGAGCTCGTTACCCGCGTGCAGCTCGACGGGCTCCGGGCGTTGAGTTGGACGCGGCAAGAGCTCCGCCAATCCGCGCGCGGAGGCGCAGACGAGGCCGCCGCCCGCCAGCACGGCGAGGGCTCGGGCGCGTTCGCCCACGAGATGCGGCGGCGGCGCCAGCCCGGACTCCCGGGAGACGCCGCGGCTCGGCAGGAGGCCGACCTGCTCGTCGCCGAGGAACCAGGCGGCCGCCTCGGCGGCGTCGCGTGCGTCCTCATCCTCGGGAAGAACGCAGACGAGCGGCCGCTCGAGCTTTTCGTAGAGCGAGGCGAGCACGACCGGCAGAGCAGCCTCGGACACCCTTGCGTTCACGGGCAGGGCGTCGGCGAACTCGGCGAGCCGCTCGTGCTCGGCGAGCTCGCTGACGAAGGCGTGGAGAACTGGACGGTCCATGACGAAAGGCGGAACACGCGGTTCCGCCGCGGTTAATGGTATCGGCGAGGCCCAGAGCTGAAACGGCAGCGACCAGGTCGCGACCTGGTCGCGGGACGTGGCCGAAACGGCAGCGACCAGGTCGCTGCGCGACCTGGTCGCATTCCTTTCTAGGATGCAGGCATGTGCCGGAACATCCATACGCTCTACAACTTCGAGCCTCCCGCGACCGAGCACGAGGTGCACGAGGCGGCGTCGCAGTACGTGCGCAAGATCAGCGGCTTCACGAAGCCGTCGAAAGCGAACGAGGACGCGTTCGCCCAGGCGGTAGACGAGGTCGCCTCGGCGACGCGCCGACTCCTCGACGCTCTCGTGACGACGGCGGCTCCGCGCGACCGCGAGGTCGAGGCGGCACGCGCCCGCGAGCGCGCGAAGAAGCGCTTCGCGACCGCCTAGTCGGCCAGATCCGGCAGGTGGATCAGCCCGGCCGGGGCCGAGCTGAACCCGCACGCGTCGAAGTAGAACGGTTCGAGCTCAGGATCGAAGTCGACGTGCAGCCACTCGCACCCCGCTGCCTTCGCCTCCTGCGCTGCGAGCTGCACGGTGCGGGTCCCGATCCCCTGCCGTTGGTGTGAGCCGCGCGTCTTCGTATCGATGAGAAACGCGTGGTCGCCTCCGTCGGTCGCAACGTTGACGAAGCCGACGAGGATCCCGGCTGCGTCGCGGGCGGTCACCCATCCGAGACTCTGCGCGCGAATGCGATCCCACCAGCCGGCGTCCGCATCGCCCCCATGCGACTCGACGAGCTCCACCATCTCCGCATCCGTCAGCTCGCCCCGCCAGCGGTACGTGATGTCGTCGCTCACTTGACGAAAGCTTCGACGGCGTCCGCGGCGCGCGCGACGAGCGCGTCCGCGTCGTCGTCCGCCTGGAAGTCGGAGAGGACGTAGTCCGCGAGCGGGCGTGGGTCGCCGCGCTCGGGACGGCCGACGCCAATTCGCAGGCGATGGAAGTCCTGCGTCTTCAGATGCTGCGCGATCGAGCGCAGGCCGTTGTGACCCGCGAGGCCTCCGCCCTCCTTCAGCTCGAGACGGCCGAGGTCGAAGTCGCCTTCGTCGTGGACGATGAGCACCTCGTCGGGCTCGAGCTTGAAGAACTGCGCAGCCGCGCCGACGGCGACGCCGGAGTCGTTCATGTACGTCTCCGGCTTGAGCAGCGCGACGCGCTCGCCGTCGATGCGGATCTCCGCGGTCTGACCGTTGAACTTGGAGCGCCAAGATCCGCCGTGCCGGCGCACGAGCTCGTCGACGACGAGGTAGCCGGCGTTGTGGCGGTTCCGCGCGTACTCGCGGCCGGGATTCCCCAAGCCGACGACGAGGAGCAGAGTTACTCCTCGGACGCTTCGGGCGCTGCTTCGGCGGCCTCGCCCTCGGCGGGAGCCTCGCCTTCCGCAGCAGCCTCTTCGCCTTCGGCAGCCGCCTCGGCGCCCTCTTCGCCCTCCTCGCCCTCGACCTCTTCGGGCTCGGGCTCGACGACGCGCGTCGGCACCGTCAAGGTTGCGACGACTGTCTCGGTGTCGTCGAGCAGCGTGACGCCTTCGGGGACGTGCAGGTCCGCGATGCGGAGGTTGTCGCCGATCGCCATGCGCGAAACGTCGAGTTCCAGGTGCTCAGGAACTTCGAGCGGCAGCGCCTCGACGTTGACTTCGCGGAGCGGCTGCGAGAGGACGCCGCCTTCCTTCACGCCGGGTGCGTTCTCTCCGCCGATGAGCTGGACCGTCACCGACGCATGGATGGCACGGTCGAGCCGCACCTCCTGCAGGTCGACGTGGGTGACGCGACCGCGCAGGGGATCGACCTGGTACTCCTTGAGGATCGATGCGTGCGACTTGCCGACGCCGTCGATCTCGACGTCGAGGATCGAGTGCAGACCGGCCTTACCGGTGAGCGCGCGACGGAGCTCCGGCTCAGCGATGGAGATCGCCACGGGGGCGCCGCTGCCATAGAGCACGCCCGGAATCCGCCCCTGCTTGCGCAGGCGCTTGGTCTCACGCGTGCCGAGCTCGGTGCGCTCGGTGACGACGAGCTTTGTCCGTTCTCCAGCCATTCCGGCGGCGGAGTGTAGCCGAAGGCGTCGCTTGCGACGCCTTGAAAAGGCTGCGCCGATTCATTCGGCGCAGCCGCCTGCCGCGCAGGCAAGATCAAGCCGTGTTCGAGGACCTGCTTCGCGCGTGGGACGGCGAGGAGGCGGTCATCCACTTCGATCGCGAGAGCGGCACGTGGATGTTCGTCTGCGTGCATTCGACCGCGCTCGGACCCGCCGGCGGGGGGACGCGCATGCGCGTGTACGACGCGCCTGCGGACGGGCTCGCAGACGCGATGAAGCTGTCGGCGATGATGACCGTGAAGATGGCGGTCGCAAGCCCCGACCGCGGCGGCGGCAAGGCGGTTCTCGCGGTGCCGGAGCTTCCCACCGGCGACGCACGTCGGCAGGTTCTCCTTCGCTACGCCGATCTCGTCACGTCGCTCGGCGGCACGTATCGCACCGCCGGCGACATGAACATCTCGCCGAGCGACCTCGACATCGTCGCCGAGCGCTGCCCGTGGGTGTACGGCACGACCGGACGCGGCGGCAACAGCGGCCGCGGCACCGCGCGCGGCGTGCTACACGGGATTCGCGCGAGCGTCGAGCACGTCTTCGGATCGGCGGATCTCACTGAACGCACCGTGCTCGTGCAGGGTGTCGGCGCGGTCGGCCACGACCTCGCGCGGTTGCTCGCAGACGACGGCGCGCGCGTGCTCGTCTCCGACGTCGCCGAGGCCCGCGCGAAGGAAACCGGCTTCGACCTCGTCGC
>DASSXM010000058.1:0-8634 GCA_035703805.1 Gaiellaceae bacterium
CGACGCCGACGGACGCGTCCAGGTGACGGGAGCCGGTGTGCGAGTCGGGCAGCGAATCGTGGAGGCGGAGGCGTGAGCGTGCCTGTCCTCGAGCTCGACGCGGTAACGAAGGTCTACGGATCGGAGCCGGCCGTGACCGCGCTCGCCGGCGTGAGCTTCGCCGTCGATTCCGGCGAGCTCGTGGCGATCGTCGGTCCGTCCGGGTCGGGCAAATCGACGCTCTTACACGTCATGGGCACGCTCGAGCAGCCGAGCGAAGGCCGGGTCTCGATCACGGGTGTCGCCGTGTCGGATCTGAGCGACCGCGACGTCGCTGCGCTGCGCGCGACCCACATCGGTTTCGTCTTCCAGCAGTTCTTCCTCGCGGAGCACTCGACGCTGCTCGAGAACGTCGCGGACGGCCTGCTCTACGCCGGCGTGCCCGCGGCCGAGCGCCGGCGCCGCGCCGCCGAGGCGCTCGATCGCGTCGGACTCGGTGACCGGCTCGTCGCGCGTCCGACGCAGCTGTCGGGCGGTGAGCGCCAGCGCGTTGCGATCGCACGCGCACTCGTCGGCCGGCCGGCGATCGTGTTCGCCGACGAGCCGACCGGCAATCTCGACAGCGCCACGGGCCAGGCGATCCTCGCTCTCTTCGACGAGCTGAGTGAAGAGGGAGCGACGATCGTCGTGATCACGCACGAGCGCGAGATCGCCGACCGATTCCCGCGCCGGATCACCATGCGCGACGGGCTGATCGTCTCCGACGAGGACGTGGCGGCGTGATCCGCGTGCTCGCACCACTCGCGTGCCTCGTCGCCGCAATGTCGCTCGGCGCCGGCTCTGCAGCGTCCGACACCTGCCCGACCTCGAACGCGCCGAACACGCTGAAGCTCGTCGCCGGCACGCTCCAGACGGCGCAGCTCGAGCACCAATTCCAGGCGAACTTCCACGTGGCGCTCGCGAACACGAACGGCTGCGCCGTCACCGGCTCGCTCGCCGGTGTCACGGTGAAGTTCGCCGCGCCGTCGAGCGGCGCCAGCGGCGTATTCGCGTCGACTGGAACGACCGTCGCCTATGTCGGGACCGATGCAAACGGCGACGCGAACGCCCCAGCCTTCACGGCGAACGACACCGCGGGCACCTACGGTGTCGTCGGCGAGTCCGACTTCGGCTCCGTGCGGTTCTCCCTCGCGAACACGACGTCCGGGCTGGCAGCGTCGATCACCGCAACCGAGGGCGGCGGCCAGTCCGTGTCCGTCGGCGCGACGTACGCGAGCCCGTTGCAGGTGCAAGTGCTCGACGCGGGTGGGAACCCCGTGCAAGGCGCGACTGTGACGTTCGCCGTCGGCACCGGCGCGAGCGGCGCGAGCGCGTCGTTCGCAGGCGGCGGCGCGCAGGTGAGCGTCACGACGAACTCGGCCGGCCGCGCCACGTCCCCGGCGCTCGTCGCGAACGCGTCCTCAGGCCCCTTCACCGCGATGGCGTCGACGACGGGATTGGGCACGGTCGCCACCTTCGCGCTCGACAACCACGCGGCCGCTCTCGCGATCTCTGCAAGCTCCACGGCGGTCGTCACCGCCACTGTCGGCAAGAGGTATGCGGCACCGCTGCAGGCACAGGTCCGCGATGCGGCCGACACACCGGTCGAAGGCGCGACGGTGACGTTCGCGATCCAGCAGGCGACTGCAGGCCCGGGCGCAAGCTTCGTCGGCGGCGCCACGCAGGCGACCGCCGTGACCGACGCGAACGGGCGGGCGACGTCGCCGGCGCTCGTCGCAAACACGACGGCGGGCACGTTCACCGCCACGGCGACCGTCTCGGGAGGCGCGGCAGCAGCGAGCTACGCGCTTCGAAACGTCGCCGGCGCGCCGGCGACGGTCACGGCAGGCGCGGCGACCGGCGAGACCGCGACGGTTGGCACGCGCTTTCCGGTCCGGCTCGCCGTTACCGTCGCCGACGCGAGCAAGAATGCGGTCGCGGGCGCCCTCGTCACGTTCACGGCGCCGGCGCACGGCGCGAGCGGGCGGTTCGGCGGCAGCCGCGTCGCGCGTGTGCGTACGGACAAGAACGGCATCGCCGTCGCGCCTCCGTTCACCGCGAACGGGCGCGTGGGCGGCTACGCCGTCATCGCCTCCGTGTCGGGAGCGCGTGCGGCGATCGCGCTCGTCAACACGCGGCGATGACGATCGGACGGCTCGCCCCCTCCGATCTCGCGCGCGTTGCGAGCATCGGGCTGCGGACTCGGCGCCTGCGTGCAAGCCTCTCGGCCCTCGGCATCGCGATCGGCGTCGCGGCGATCGTCGCCGTGCTCGGTCTCTCGGCGTCGTCCCAGGCCGGGCTCCTCGCCGAGATCGACCGGCTCGGGACGAACCTCCTCACCGTGACGAACGGCTCGAACTTCCTCGGACAGACCGCGGAGCTGCCGCTCGCAGCGCCCGGCATGATCGCGCGCATCGGGCCTGTCACGCAGGTGCAGGAGACGGGATCCACGAGCGCGACCGTCTACCGCAGCCCGCTCATCCCGACGGTGAACACGAACGCGCTCAGCGTCCTCGCTGCGAGCCTCGCCCTGCCCGCGACAGTCGGCACCACCGTTGCACAGGGCAGGTACCTGAACGCGGCGACCGCGCGTGAGCCGGTGGCTGTGCTCGGCGCGTCGGCAGCTGCCCGGCTCGGCATCGATCGCATCTTTCCCGGCGAGCGGATCTGGCTCGGCGGTCAGTGGTTCTACGTCGCCGGGATTCTCACCCCCGCGTTGCTCGCTCCCGAGATCGACGATTCCGTGCTCGTCGGCTTTCCCGCCGCGAAGAGCTATCTCGGCTTCGACGGCCATGCATCGACGGTGTACGTGCGGGCGCGCACGGACCAGGTCGCAGCAGTGCAGGCGGTCCTCGCCGCAACGGCGAATCCCGAGGCGCCGAACGAGGTGAACGTCAGTCAGCCGTCCGCGACTCTCACCGCCCGCGCCGCCGCGCAGAGCGCGCTGAACGGCCTCTTCCTCGGGCTCGGCGCCGTGTCGCTGCTCGTCGGCGCGGTCGGCGTCGGGAACATCATGCTCATCGGCGTACTCGAACGGCGGTCGGAGATCGGGTTGCGGCGCTCGCTCGGCGCGACGAAGGGGAACATCCGGGCACAGTTCCTCGCCGAGGCGATCCTCCTCTCGCTGCTCGGCGGAGCGGTTGGTGTCGCTGCCGGCGCGCTCGCCACCGCGGCCTACGCGCTCAACAAAGGCTGGACGATCGTGATCCCCACCGTCGCGTGGGGAGGCGGCTTGCTCGCCGCGATCGCGATCGGTGCGACCGCGGGTCTCTTGCCGGCCGTTCGCGCGGCCCGCCTCTCGCCGACGGATGCGCTCCGCACCGTCTGACCGCGGAGGCGGAGGGCCGACGTCGCCGCCGCCCTCCGCCAGTTCTGGAGGTAGCGGCTAGCCGGCCGACTGCGCCTGGAACGCAGACCACGCGGGCTTCTGCTTGCCGGTGATCGTCTCGAGCCCCGACTGCCAGCCGCTGATGTTGGGCTGGTCGCGCACGAGGAACCAGAGCATCATGTCGATGCGCGGATTCGCACGTGCGATCGCATACGCCTGCTTCAGGTACGTCGCCTGATTCGCCCAGCTCGTCCCCATGATCGTCTTGTCGGGCGGATTCGTCTGGTAGCCGTACTCGGTGATCCACAGATGCTTCGGCCCGTAGTACTTCGTGATGAGCGCTAGGAGCTGCCCGATGTTGCCGAGCTGCGTCCGGCGCTTGAACTTGCCTGTGGGCACGAAGCGCGGCGATTCGTTCCCGGCGGACGCGTACGGATTGTGCGCGTAGACGTCGAACGTCTTCATTCCGTACTGGTGTGCCGCGATGAGAAAGGAGAGCGGGTCGACGGATGCGCGGCTCGACCCGGCGAAGTCGTTGCCCTTCGGATCGGTCACACCGCACGCGACCTTTTCATTCGAGCCCGTATGGATGCCGGCGTAAATCGCGTTGCAGATACGCGCATAGTTATATGCGCTCTCGACGATCCACTTCCCGTTGGCCTTCGTGTATTGCGGGACGAGGAACACCGGATTGTTCGGCTCGTTCCACGCCGTCCACAGCTTGATCGCCGGGAGCGGTTCGGTCGGGCCTGCGAGCGACGAGTCCTGCTGCGCCGCCGGCGGGACGTACGTCCCGCTGTACCGCTTCGCGGCCGCCGTGGCGAACGACTGCAACGTCGCGAAGCTCGTCGGCGCGTGGTTCGGGCCGGCATTGCCGTTCGCCCACGACGGCGTGCCGACGATCGACAGGAGAAGCTTGATGCCCGAGCTCGCCGCATACCGGTCGAGCCGGTCGTACAGCGACCAGTTGTAGGCCCGGTCGCCCGGGTTGGCCCCGGCGTGCGGCTTCTTGTTCGCGACGGCCCACTTGTTGCCGCCCCAATAGAGGTTCACGCGCAGCACCTGCGCGCCGAGTGTCTGGAGCGTGTCGAACGCCGCCGGCGGATCGCCGTACAGCGTGAACGCCTCGTCGTTGATCCCGACGAGGAACGGGCTTGCCCTGTGCGCCGCGCTTGCGCCCGAAGCCGCGACGACGGCTGCGATAAGGCACGCGGCGGCGATCCCTGCGGTACGTCTGCCCACGATTGACCCCTTTCGAATTGCTTCCTCAGGGCCTGCGCGGTCGACGCAGAAACCAAACCATCCGTACCCTGTGACCATGTTCCTTTTTACGAAGTCCACGCAAATGGTCACGGCCGCCGACGCGCTCCCCGGCCGCGACGAGCCGATGCGGGTGCCGGCACGGCACGAGGTGCTCGGCACGCCGATCGCGCCGCCCTTCCCAGAAGGGCTCGAGCGCGCCGTCTTCGGCCTTGGCTGCTTTTGGGGCGCCGAGCGCATCTTCTGGCGCGCGCCCGGCGTGTACACGACCGCGGTCGGCTATGCGGGCGGCTTCACGCCGAATCCGACGTACGAGGAGGTGTGCTCCGGTCGTACCGGTCATACCGAGGCCGTCCTCGTCGTGTTCGACCCGAAGCAGACGAGCTACGACGAGCTGCTGAAGCTCTTCTGGGAGGGCCACGACCCGACTCAGGGGATGCGGCAGGGCAACGACGTCGGCACGCAGTACCGCTCGGCGATCTACTGGACGACCGACGCACAGCGCGAAGCTGCAGAGGCGTCGAAGGCGATGTACGAGCAGGAGCTCGCGCGCGCCGGTTACGAGAGCGTCAGCACCGAGCTCGCCGAGGCGGGGCCGTTCTACTACGCAGAGGACTACCACCAGCAGTACCTCGCGAAGAACCCGAACGGCTACTGCGGGCTCGGCGGCACGGGTGTCGCCTGCCCCGTTGGACTGAAGACGGCCTAAGCGCTAAGGCGTCGCTTGCGACGCCGACCAAGAGAGGCGCCGATTCATTCGGCGCCTCTCTTATGCAGTCTCGCCGCCGTCGATCGAGATCGTCGCGCCCGTGATGTAGCGGGCGTCGTCGCTGGCGAGGAATGCGAAGAGCGCGGCGATCTCCTCCGGCTCTGCGTGCCGCCCGAGCGGGATCGACGCGTTCACGTCGGCGAGCATCTCTTCGGTGTACTCCGCGCGCTGCATCGGTGTCAGCACGTAGCCCGGGCAGACCGCGTTCACGCGGATCTTCGGCGCGAGCTCGCGCGCCATCGTCTTTGCGAGCAGGATGACGCCGGCCTTCGATGCGTTGTAGTCCGCGTAGTACGGATGCCCCAAGAGTCCGTTCGTCGATGCGGTCATGAGGATCACGCCCTCGTCCATTCGCCGCGCCGCCTGTTGAGCACAGAGGAAGACGCCGGTGAGGTTGACGTCGAGCACGCGCCGCCAGTCCTGCTCGCGGATCTCGAGGAACGGCGCGCGGATCGAGATGCCCGCGTTCGCGACCAGCACGTCGACATCTCCGATCTGCTCGAACGCGCGCTCGACCTGCGCGGCATCGGCGACGTCACATGTGATGTTCCCTTCGGCGGCATCGATCGCGATGCTTGTCACATGTGCGCCTTCCTCGCGGAAGCGCCTGCACGTCGCTTCGCCGATCCCACTCGTCCCGCCGGTGACGACGACGCGTTTCCCCTCGAGACCCTTCACGGCGCGACAATCTAATCGTGAGCGCCTTCAGACCCGCCGCGCGCACGACCGGCCCGGACGGGCGCGCGTGGGAGATCTACGCCTTCCGCTTCCAGTGGCCGGCGCGGCGCCGCCTCCGCGATCTGCCTCTGGACCTGCTGCGTGCGCTGCGGACGAACGTCTGGACCGTCGAGGCGGTTACCTACGACGCGCATCACGAGCGGCATCGCTGGCGGACGACCGCGGCGTTTCGCGGTCAGGTGCTCGCGCAGGTGGAGGGGAGCATCGCGCGGGGCGACTTCCCGGTGCCGCGCAACGCCGCCTACGACAGCCGCTCCGCCAAGTACCGCAAGGCTAGGGGGTAGCGGTACTCGATCGACATGTGCGTCGCGTCGAACAGCTCGAAGAAGACATCGGTCACGCCGATGCGCTCGAGCGCAACGCGGAAGGCCTCCGCGCCGAGGTCGAGGAAGAACTGATCGCTCTTGCCCGCGTCGATGTAGATCGCACGCTGGCTGCGCAGCGCGTCGGCGTAGCGGCCGACCATGCGCACGGGATCCCACGCGAGCCAGCGCGCCCACACGTCGGGAACGAGCTCGCCGGTCGACGCGATGAACGGGAGGTCGATCGTCCCGTCGTCGTTCGCCGAGTAGCACACCGCCATCGCGTACGTGTTCACGAGCGGGTAGTCGCTGTTCTTCGAGAACGCCGGCCGTGACCGGAACTCAGCCCAGAACTCGTCGAATGATCCGTTGTACGCGTCGCGCAGCGCACGCGCCGACTCGCGGAAGTCGGGCTCGTAACAGACCTCGAAGAGCGCATCGCCCGCATGCGTCGCGAGACCGCCGAAGAGATCGGGCCGCAGCATCGGCGTCACCATCGCGCCGTAGCCGCCGCTCGACTTTCCGCTGATGCCGCGGTGTGCAGCGTCGGCGATCGTCGCGTAGTGCGCGTCGACGAACGGGACGATCTCGTCGCAGAGATACGTATGGTACTTGCCGGTACCCGGCGAGTCGACGAATTGCGAGCCGCCGTACGATGTCCACGCGTCGACGAAGACGACGAGTGCAGGCGGGCAGCCTTCCTCCGCAAACAGCCGGTCGACGAGCTCGATCACGCTGGGACGGAACGCTGAGCGATTCCGCCACATGTCGATCTGGCCGGTCATGCCCTGGATGAGGTAGAGCGAGGGCAGCGGCGTGTCACCGGCGCCCGGCGGGACGTACACCCAGAGCGGCCGCACGTGCGGGTCGCCGAGCGGATTGCCTCTCAGCGCCGCGCTCTCGACGGCGTGCTCGTCGAGGCGACCCGCGAGCTCGCGGGACCAGGGCTCCACGCAAACGATTCTCGCACTGGTTCTTCACATCCGGCGGCTACAGTCGCGGCGTGCGCCGGCTCCTCGTCCTCGCGGTGGTCTCCGCGGCCGTCGTCGCAGGCTGTGGCAGCAGCGGAGGAGGATCCAGGCCCTACACCGCGGCTGCGACTGCTCCGTGCCTGAAGCAAAAAGGCTTCACGGACGTGTCGATGGATCCGGCGAAGGTCGGCTTCATCGCCGGCGTTGCCGAAAACGGCGGCCTGTATGCGAAGTCGCCAACCGGCATTCCCATGACGATCGCGTTCGCGGCCGACGCGAAGGACGCAGCCGCGACCGAGGTGTCGTACAGGCAACACGCGCCTGCGTCGCTTCGCCGGCACATAGCCGACATCATGGAGTCGCAGTCGAACGCGGTCCTCGTCTGGACGGAGTCGCCGTCCTCCGATCAGCTTTCGCTTGCCCTCGGCTGCCTGCGCTCCGGCTAGGATTCCGCCGATGGCCGAATACGGGACGATGCGGGTGAAAACGGGTCTCGCCGAGATGCTCAAGGGCGGCGTGATCATGGACGTCGTCGACGCCGAGCAGGCGAAGATCGCCGAGGCGTCGGGCGCGGTCGCCGTGATGGCGCTAGAGCGCGTGCCGGCCGACATCCGTCGCGACGGCGGTGTCGCGCGCATGTCCGATCCCGAGAAGATCAGCGAGATCCAGGAAGCCGTGACCATTCCGGTGATGGCAAAGTGCCGCATCGGCCACTTCGCCGAGGCCCAGATCCTGCAGGCGCTCGAGATCGACTACATCGACGAGTCAGAGGTGCTGACGCCCGCCGACCTCGAGCATCACGTCGACAAGTGGAAGTTCACCGTCCCGTTCGTCTGCGGCGCGACAAATCTCGGCGAGGCGCTGCGGCGGCTCGCGGAGGGCGCGGCGATGATCCGCACGAAGGGCGAGGCCGGCACCGGCGACATCGTGAACGCGGTCACGCACATGCGCTCGGTGTTCGGGCACATCCGCCGGCTCGGCGCGCTGCGCGACGAGGAGTTGTACGCCGAGGCGAAGGAGTTGCGCGCGCCGTACGAGCTCGTCAAGTGGGTCGCCGAGAACGGGAAGCTGCCGGTCGTGACGTTCACCGCTGGTGGGATCGCGACGCCCGCCGACGCGTCGCTCTGCATGCAGCTCGGCGCCGACGGCGTGTTCGTCGGTTCGGGCATCTTCAAGTCCGGCGATCCCGCGCAACGCGCGAAGGCGATCGTCGAGGCGACGACCCACTTCGAGGACGCCGAAGTCCTC
>DASSXM010000076.1:0-20650 GCA_035703805.1 Gaiellaceae bacterium
CCCGCCCGACTACCTGCTGCTCTACCAGGAGGCAGGCCTCTCGTTCGACGTCCCCTGGGAAGTGCTGGCCGGGATCGGCAAGATCGAGTGCGACCACGGCCGCAACCCCGACCCCGCCTGCTGGAAGGAAGGCGCGACCAACGCGGCCGGTGCGGGCGGGCCAATGCAGTTCCTCGCCCCCACCTGGCAGGAGTACGGACTCGCAGCGAGCGGCAGCGGCACACCCGACCGGTGGAACCCGGCGGACGCGATCGTCTCCGCCGCCAACTTCCTGAAAGCCAACGGCGCGCCCGAGAACATCGAGGCGGCGCTCTTCGCCTACAACCACTCCGACGCCTACGTGCAGCAGGTGCTCGCCTTGGCCGGTCTCTACGCGAGTAGCTATCCCGCAACCGGCAGCACTGCAACGCACGCCGTGTCCGGCGCGCAGGCCCCGAGTGCAGCCGCGCAAGCCGTTATCGCGTTCGCGCTCAGCCAGCTCGGAACGCCCTACCGCTGGGGCGGTGAAGCGGCGGGCGGCTTCGATTGCTCAGGTCTCGTGCAGGCCGCCTTCGCTGCCGCCGGTATCCAACTGCCACGCGTCGCGCAAGCCCAATACGATGCCGGCCCGCCCGTACCCGCAGGTCAGCCGCTGCAGCCGGGCGACCTCGTCTTCTTCGGCGGCGGCCCGGCCGATGTGACGCACGTCGGGATCGTCATCGGATCGGGCGAGATGGTTGACGCGCCGCACACCGGCGCGGTCGTCCGCATCGAGCCCTATAGCTGGCCCGACTATCTCGGCGCGACGCGGCCGACCGAGGCGACGAATGGCTGAACGGTCGCGCCTCAGCCGCTTCTTGCTCAATCCTGCCGCGGGGACCGAGCACCTGTTGCACGCGGCGCTCTACGAACTCGTGCGCCTCGTGCCGTTTCTCGCCGGAACCGCACTCGCGGTCGTCTGCGCAGCCGTGACCGCCGGGTTGCTGCGCCAACATCGCCGAGGCGACGGCGCTCAGCTGCTCGAGATCGGCGTGCCGCCAGCCGGAGACGAACACGGTGCACTCCTTCTATGGGGCGCACTACACGACCTGATCCGTCCGCGACTTTCCCGGCTTCTGTTCGGGCAGCCACAGATCGCCTTCGAGCTCGCCGGCGAGGAAGGCCGCACGAGCTTCCGGCTCTGGCTACCGCGCTCGGTACCCGTTCCACTTGTCGAGCGCGCTGTTGAGGCGGCCTGGCCAGGCGCGAGCTGCACGCGTGCCACCGAGAGCGCCCCGATCGAAAAGGCGTCCGGGCTCGCGGCCTGCGAGCTGGGTCTCTCTGGCCCCGACCACTTCGCGCTCGTACAAACGCAGGGCGACGGCTCGCTCAGGTTGCTCCTCTCCCAACTGGCCGGATTCATGCCAGGAGAGCGCGCGCTCGTCCAGATCGTCGCCTCGCCGTTGACCGCGCGTGCCCAGACTCGGCTACGCACAACGGCACGCCGCCTCCACCTCGGCATTCCACCCGCTCGGATCGCACGGCTCGTCGGCCTGATCCCACTCGGCCCATCTGCGCCACGTCGCACCACTGACCCTGCGTTGGCACCCGATGTGCGCGAGGTGCTCGCTAAGGCGTCACGGCCGCTGTTTCGCGTGAACGTGCGACTCGCCGTGGCCGGGCCAGACCGCGCGCGGCGGCGCGGCCAGGTCCACGCACTCTGCTCGTGCTTCGCAGGCTTCGAGGGCCGAGTCGGACTGCGCCGGCGCCGACCGCTTGCAGCGAGACGAGCGCTCGCACTGCGGCGGCTCGGCCGCAACTCGTTCAGCGCCTCGATCGACGAGCTCGCGGTGCTCGCCACCCTGCCGATCGACACCGCGCTACCTGGGCTGACGAGAGCCGGGGCGCGCGCCCTGCAGCCCCCGCCAACCCTCCCAGTCGACGGGAAGCCACTCGGCAAGAGCGACGCCGGACCTACCCGACGACTTGCGCTCGCAGTCACCGACGCGCGGCAGCACATCCACATCGTCGGCGCAACCGGCGCCGGCAAAACGACCGAGATCGCGCAGCTCGTCCTCGCCGATGCGCGCGCCCGTCGCGGCGCCGTCGTCATCGACCCGAAAGGCGACCTCGTCGACGACATCCTCGCCCGGCTGAAGGACCCGCCCGAGCCGCTGGTCGTGATCGACCCCGAGCGCAACCTGCGCCCGGTCGGCCTCAACGTCCTCCAAGGTCAGCACCGCGATCTCGTCGCCGAGCACGTCGTTGGCACGTTCCGTCGCATCTACGAACAGTTCTGGGGACCGCGAACGGACGACATCCTCCGCGCCTGCGTTCTCACCCTCGCGCGAGACCCGCGCATGACGCTCGCCGAAATTCCGACTTGCCTCGCCGATGCATACTGGAGGCGGCGTCTTACTGAACCACTCGCTCGCGAGGATCCCGTCCTCGCCGGTTTCTGGCGCTCGTACGACGGCCTCTCGGACGCGAACCGTGCGCAGGTAGTCGGGCCGCTGCTCAATAAGCTGCGCGCCTTCCTCCTCCGCCGCCCTGTCCGCGCAATCGTCGGACAGGAGCAGACCAGCTTCGACCTCGACGCCGTCCTGGACGGCGGACTTCTGCTCGCCCGCTTACCCAAGGGCTCACTCGGCGAAGAGACATCCCGGCTTCTCGGCGCGCTCCTCGTCGCCCGTGCTTGGCAGCAAGTTCTCGCCCGCAGTCGGACGCCGGAGCAGGAACGTCCTGACTGCACCCTCTACGTCGACGAAGTGCACAACTACCTCGCGCTACCACGGTCTTTCGAAGATCTGCTCGCCGAGGCGCGCGGCTACCGGCTCTCACTCTGTCTCGCACACCAGCACCTAGGTCAGCTCCCAAAGCAGATGGCCGAAGCGCTTTCCGCTAATGCGCGGACCAAACTCGTCTTCACCTGCTCCCCGGAAGACGCACGCACGCTCGAGCGTCACTTCGCGCCTGAGCTGACCGCGCATGATCTCGCCAACCTCAGCCGCTACCAGGCCGCCTGCCGCACGCTCGCCAACGGCGAAGAGACGCGGCCCTTCACGCTGCGAACTCTGCCACTCCCCGAGGGCGATGCTTCCCAAGCCGTCAAGCTGCGCGAAGGCAGCGAGCGCGTGTTCGGTCGCGACCTCGGCGAGGTCGAACAGCGACTGCGGCTGCGCCAACTAGCCCCGACTGTGTCGCTACCCGACCCGAGACGCAATCCATCGCGCAATCGCTCACGCGATCCCCAGCGCAACCGCTCGCGCGGTCATGACCGCGCGGGTACTGGGCTCGGAATTTCCGTGCAGACGGACATCTTTACCCAGCGCGGTGAGATCCCCGACAAAGGGGGAGAAGGGCCGTGAACAACCAAGCAGGGCGCCCGCGCGCCGATGAGCGGCTGATCGCTGAGGCGCAACGTCGGCTCACCGAGCGCGACCGTACGATCTTCGAGGCGGTCTACGAACATCGCGTGCTGACCAGCGAGCAGCTCCGGCAACTCTTCTTCGTCGGCGGCCAACGCGCTCGTCAGCGCCTGGTCGAGCTGTACCGGCTGCGCATGCTCGATCGCTTCCGTCCGTACCAGCAGCATGGCTCCGCTCCGTACCACTACCTGCTCGACCAACTCGGCGCCGCCGCCGTCGCGACTGAGCGTGGACTCGAACCCGCGGAGCTCGACTGGAGCCGAGCGAAGGCGCTCAAGCTCGCGTCGAGCAAGCAACTCGACCACCTCGTCGAGGCAAACGGCTTCTTCACCTCGCTGATCGAGGCGACGCGAACACGAGGAGGCATCGAAATCATCGCCTGGTGGGGCCAACGCCGCTGCGCTCAGGCCTGGGGCGAACTCGTTCGTCCAGACGGATACGGAGCAATGGAAAGTGACGGGGCGGTGGTCGAGCTCTACCTCGAATGGGATCGCGGCAGCGAAGCGCTGTCCCGGATCGAGGACAAGCTCATCCGCTATGGGGAGCTCGAGGCCGCGCTCGGGCGCCGGCCACGAGTCGTCTTCGTCGCTCCGAGCGACGGACGTGAACGCGAGCTTCTCCGCGTCCTGCGCGAACACGCCGCCTCAGACACGCTAATCACGACCGCCGACCGTCACACGACCGACCCGCTAGGTACCAACTGGCTCAGCCCGCATCACGAAACGCGCCTGAACCTCATCCACGCAGCACAGGAACCGCCGCGCTAGACCCGCTGTTCCAACCGCGCTCCTCTGTCGGCCCCGCATTCTCTGACCGAAACCCGTCGTAAGACATCCGACCTGCCGCTCGCCGTCTGGCCCTGCGCGCAGACGACGAGCCAGTACCAACGCAAAGGCCGCTACCTGGCCGAATCAGCCCGGCATCCGGGCAAGATGCTCCCCGAACTCGCCCGCCGCGCGATCGACGCCTACAGCAACGCTGGCGATCTCGTCGTCGACCCGATGTGCGGCGTCGGCACGACACTTGTCGAGGCGATCCATCTCGACCGGCGCGCGCTCGGCATCGAGCTCGAGCAGCGCTGGGCCGCACTCGCAGTCGCGAACCTCGCGCTCGCCCGCGAGCAAGGTGCCCGAGGGAAGGCCGGCGTGATCGAAGGCGACTCGCGCGAACTCCCGCGCCTACTCGGAAGGAAGGGACGGCGGCTGCTCACTCAGCCAGCCGACAAGGTCAGCCGGCTCTCCTCCGGCAGCGTGGATCTGATCCTCACCTCGCCGCCGTATGCGTGCGAGATCGGCGAGGTCGACAAGAAGGCCTGGGGCCGTGGCGGCAACCTCTGCCCACCCGAGACGCGTAACTACAGCGAGGACCGCGCCAACCTCGGACACGCGCGCGGCAACGGCTACCTCGTCGCGATGGCCGAGATCTACACGGCCTGCGCGGCGGTCCTAAAGCCAGGCGGCTTTCTCGTCGTCGTCACCAAGAACCTGCGCGCCGGCGGGAGCATGCACGACCTCGCCGGACAGACGATCGATCTCTGCCTGGGAAGCGGCCTTCTCTACTGGCAGCAGGTGATCGCACTGCTTGCAAGGATCGACGACGGCGAGCTGGTGCCGCGCCCATCGTTCTGGCAGCTGAACGCGACACGCAAAGCGCTCGCGCGTGGCGACCGCGCACACCTCGTCTGCCACGAGGACGTGCTCGTCTTCCGCAAGCCAGGCGGCGCCGTCCCGGTCGCGCGAGCACGGAGGGCGAGGAGGCGAGCGGCGGCATGAGCAGGCGGCCGTCGCTGCCGATCGGCGAGCGGATCGCACGCGAAGCAGAGCGCTACCTCGGTGTCGTCGAGAGCTTCGCCGAGCTCGAGGCCGATCCGCACCACGAGGCGCGCGCGCGGGCGGCGCGCGCTCGCGCCACCGAGCTTCGGACTCAACGCATGCGAGTCGCGCGGCGGAGGCTGCTGCCGTGAACGCAGCCGTCTCGCCGCTCCAGGCAGCCGATCGCGCCGCGCTCACAAGCCTGCAAGAAGCGATCGGCGACGCGCGCACGCGGGGCGACCGGCGGCCAGCGTTCACGCTGATCGCCGCCTGCCTCGACGAACTCGGCATCGCGCTGCCTGAGCGGAGCGGCCGCGGCGTCTCACTCGAGCAAGCACGGCAAGAGTGGCTCGGTCGAGTGCGCAGCGCAAACCGAAGCGAGAGCGCGCTGCGCGCCTACCGCGTCGCGATCGACGACCTGTTTTCGTTCCTCGAACGCGCCGGCCGCCGTGACAGTGTCTTCCGCGAGGAGACGATCGTCGCCTACCTCGAGGACTACCGCCGGCGCGCGCAACCAGCGCCGGCGACCTACTACCGACACTTCACGGGCCTTCGCCGCTTCTTCCGCTGGCTCTCTCGCCGCGCCGGTACACCGGACCCGTTCCTCGATCTAGAGACGCCGAGCAACCCACGGACGGAGGCGACCTGGCTAACCGCCGAGGAGTTCGGGCGCCTGCTCGAGGCCGCCAGCTCCCCACCAAAACGCCGGCGCGGGCTCGCCGAACGCGACCGGCTCGTTCTGTTAGCGCTCGTAGCAACCGGCCTGCGCCGCTCCGAGCTGATCGCAACCGACTGGGCCGATCTCGACCTCGACAACCAGCAGCCATCGCTGCTTGTGCGCGCCGGCAAGGGGGGAAAGGCGCGCCGCCAGCCCTTGCCCAAGGCGCTTGCAGATGAACTTCGTGGCCTGCATGAGCGCATCCGCCCCGCCGCTGACGCGCCCGTCTTCTGCGGGCTCGAAGGCGGGCGCCTGCAGCCGGCGATCCTCGCGAACATCATCACCCGCGCCGCCGAACGCTCCGGGCTCGAGAAGCACATCACCGCCCACACGCTCCGCCACACCGCCGCGACCTGGCTCCGGCAAGAGACCGGTGATGCGCGCCTCGTCGCCGCCTACCTCGGCCACGCCGACCTCTCAACAGTCAGCCGTTACGCCCACGTCGCCGACAACGAGCTGCACTCAGCAGCAGCCGCAATCGCGACACGCGTGAATATGGGCACTGACGGTTCAAGCTCGTGAGCGGCGAACTCCGATGTATGGCGCCTGCTAGGTCGCGGAGAGATCGTCGCGCCGGAGTTGCACAACAAGGCGGAGTTCGCGCTCGCCAAGGGCCGGCTCGATTGAGCGCACGATCCCGGACCGGCTGCCGATCGTGATCCGCTCACCGACCTCGAACGGCTGCTCGCTGGTCAGGTGTCCGGTGGCGATCAGCTCGTCGCCGCGACGCAACTCGTAGCGGTACTCAGGCATCGATGCTCACGCTTCCTCGAACGTCGAGGCAGGGCCGCTAGTTCTCAACTGATCTCACGCGTCGTCAGCCCGGCGCGCTCGACCGACAGCAACAAGCGGCGACGAACGATGTGGCGGTCCGCGCCGCGGAGGCGGCAAAGCAGGGTCATCACTCCTTCAGCGTCGCGCAGGGGCAGGTTCGCCTCGAGCACGAAGCGTGTATGCCAACGGGCGGCGGCGGCCTGGAAGCGCTCGTCCTCCTTGTCAGCAAGCTCAAAGAGCAGGAGTAGCGCGTCCGCGAACATCACGAACGGATGTTCGCATATCAGGTTCGGACGCTTTTAGCGAGGCAGCCCGAGGGAGCCTCTCGGTCGCCTGCTCCGCCTTCGCCCTAGAGCTGCGCTCCAAGAGGCTCGCCCTGTAGCTCACTTGGAGGCGCTGAGTAGCTCTCCCGCCATCGCGAACTTCGCTCGTAGATCGGCCATCCGCGCCACGCGAACATCCTTGGTGCCGACGAACGCTTGTCGCGCCGTGTGATAAGTCGGGAGCACGAGATACGACGCCGTGGTCTGCGGATGAGCGGCCGCGAACTCCGTCGCCACCGTTCAGCATGACCACACGCAACCGGGGAAGAAGTCCTAGAAGCCGCCGCAGGGGGTCGTGGCCGGCCGTCAACTCGGCCGTGTTGGGCTTGCGGTTGATGTACCAGGGATACGCGTTCCAGGGTGTCATTCTGGATGGTGCGATCCCCGCTTCAGCGAGTAGCGTCGCAAACAGCTCCGCTGCTGGATCGTCATCCTCGAGACAGAGGAAGCCGCTTCCATCAAGCGCAGCGTTGGTCATCGGACCCGGGTCGCGAAGGATGCTCAACATCTCGGCCTCGACCCCGCCATAGAGCGGCGCGATGTAAGGCATCCAGCCTCGTCCCTGTTCGCGCAGTTCCGCCGGGCTATGCGTCGCGACGTTGCCCGGCCTCGCACTGCGCGCCCATCACTTGGATGGTGCGCTCGCCACGAAGCTGAACGTCCTGCCACGCCGGGTCTATGCCGCAACCTACGGCGACTCCGACCCGCCTGCAGTCGCCGCCCTTCTCGCCGCCGTCACCAAGGCGGCCCGCGCCGCCTGAGCGCGACTTGCGCGGATTGTCGCGACACACGCTCCTCCGGCACAGCGCAAACAGCCGACGCCCACGATGGAGCACCTATAGAGCAGAGCGGATGCAATCAGCGGCGATCGGTGGCGAATCCGGGAGCGGCGAAAATGGCTCAAACAAGCCGAATCCGTTGCCCTCGACTGGTGGTAAGGAATGCCATGAAGAAGGGCCTCCCCGGTGACACGCTCCAGCTTGTCGACTGGGAGCTATCGAGAGGAGGCCCGTTTCGATGTTGTACGCCGGTTTGGATCTCAGCCGCAAGCGTCTCGACTTTCATCTGCTTGACGGTGAGGGGGCGACCGTCGAGGTTGGTGCCGCGCCGCCGGATGCCGACGGCCTGCTCGGCCTGACGCGACGACTCGATCGGCACCGCGAGCCGATCCGCGCGGCGATCGAGTCGATGAACGGCGCGCGGTTCGTGCACGATCGACTTGAGCTGGCGGGCTGGCAGGTCGAGATCGCGGATGCGCAGAAGGTGAAGGGCCTCGCACCGTTGGCCTGCAAGACCGACCGGATCGACGCTTGGGTGCTTGCCGAGCTCACTCGTCGCGATCTGGTGCCGGCGATCTGGCTGCCCGACCCGATGGTGCGCGCTGAGCGCGAGCGGGCGCGTTGGCGGTTGCACCTGGTGCGCCACCGCTCGAGCTTGAAGCAGCGCGTGCACGCGGTCTTGCTTACGCACGGCAAGCCCTGTCCGGTCTCCGATCTGTTCGGCGTGCGCGGCCGCCAACTGCTCGCCCGGCTCGGACTACCCGAGCCCTGGCAAGCAACGATCGAGGCCAGCCTGCGTCTGATCGACGAGCTCGAGCGCGAGATCAGCGACTGCGAGCGCGAGCTGCGCCGGCTCGGCGCCGACCATCGCTACGTGCCGCTCTTGCTGACGGTGCCCGGGATCGGTTGGGTGCTCGCCTACACGATCGCCGCCGAGATCGGTGACATCGGCCGCTTCCCCAGCCCGCGCAAACTCGCCGGCTACACCGGCCTCTGCCCACGCGTCTACCAATCAGGCGAACGCGACCTGCGCGGCCCGCTCGCCAAGCAAGGGCCCAAGTATCTGCGCTGGGCGCTCGTCGAGGCCGCCACCCACGCCTGCACCGCCGCCATCTACCGCGACCGCTACCAGCAGACGAAAGCCCGCATCGGCAAGCAGCGCGGCGCCAAGGTCGCCCAGATCGACCTCGCCCGCCGACTCGCCGAGGCGATCTGGCACATGCTCAGCCGCGACCAACCCTTCGCTCCCAAAGGCACCACCGACCCCCTGGCCGCCTGACGGTCCTTAAGGAGCTGCGCCACCGGAGCGAACTCCAATCAGCCTTGTCCTCCCGCGAGGAGGCGATAGAGAGATGAGCCCAACTCACCGCGCCCGACCGCAACGCCCACCCTGACCGGGCGATGCACAACCCGACCCAGTTGACGCACGGCCCTTCTTCATAGAGAGGGGGTGGACGGTTCGAGTCCGTCGGAGGGCTTCCACCTTTCGCCCGATTAGCGCACCGTTCTCTAAGGTCGTGCTGCGCGCGCCGTCCACCGAACGTCCACCAGGTGCTACGACGTGACGCGGGCGCGGTCGGTCGCGATCGAGCCAAGCGGAGCCGCAAAGCCGTGTGACGGCGGAAGGACGTCGTTCGAGTCGACAGGAGCGACCTGCATGGGCCTTCGGGTTGGCGAAGAGTCAGGTGGGAACCGTGACGCAGGTACCGTGTCCGGCTGCCTCGGGATCGACGTCACCGTCTTCGAAGACGACTCTTCCGCGTGAAACCGTAAGAGCGGGCCATCCTTTGAGTCTCATGCCTTCGTAGATACAGGTTCCTTTGCCGGTATGTGTGACCTCCCGCTCCTCGTCGAGATCGATCAGGACGAGGTCTGCGTCTGCGCCAACGCTTAGAGACCCCTTCTTTGGATAAAGGCCAAAGCGACGTGCCGGGCCGTACGAGTTCAGTTCGACAAGGCGACTGAGCCGTAGGCCGCGCCGATGGACGCCCTCGGAAAGAAGGAGCGGCAGCTCCCATGGAAAGGAGACGATGCCTGGCTTCTCTTTCCACAGGTCGGCGCCGTCTTTGGGGAAGAACGGCACGTGGTCGGAGCCGAGGCTGCCGATTCGCCCGTTGAGCATCCCCTCCCAGAGTCCCTCGAGTTCGTCTCGGTCGCGCAGCGGCGGCGAGATCTTCGCGCGCATATCGAGGTCTTCGTCGTACGCGGTGCGGGTGAGATAGTGGGGACATGTTTCGATCGTGACGTCGATCCCTCGGGCCCGCGCTTGTGCGCCCAAGATGGGCCCGCGGCGAACGGTCGTGTGAACGATGTACAGCGGGCATCTCGTTAGTTCGGCGAGGAAGATCATTCGCCCGATCGTTTCTTCTTCACAAAATGCAGGCCGCGACTCGGTGTACGCCCCAAGGTCCTGCCTACCGGTCGCCTGCAGTTCGGCCTTGAGCCATGTCGCGACTCCGGTGTTTTCGCAGTGGACCGACACCACCCCACCGGGGATCTGTGCTGCTTTGCGCATGGTGGCGTAAACCCAGCCATCAGTTGCCGGCACGATCCCGATTGGGTTGTCAGGCTCGTACCCGAAGTAGAGCTTGAACGACCGCACGCCGGTTTCGGCCACGATGTCGGAGATCTCGTGGATGTGCTCTTCGCGTTGGATCCCGAAGTGGAAGCCGAAATCGATATGGACGTTTTGTTCACCGACTGCTCGCCGCTCGCGGTAGAACGGGATGTAGGAGGGTTCCTTGGTGCGGATGTACAGGAGGATGGTGGTGATCCCTCCGCGGGCTGCCTGGGCGGTCTCGGTGCGCATGTCCTCGTCGTAGGGGTAATTGACCCCCAGGTGACAGTGCGGGTCGATCACGCCCGGCATCAGCACGCGGCCGTCGGCGGCGATTTCACGTCGCCCTGTCGGGAGCGCCTCGTCGGCGCCGACCGCCACGATGCGCCCTTCGCTTACCGCGACGCCGCCGTAGAACTCGCGGTCGTGCGTGACGACACGGGCGCCCTTAATAACGAGGTCTGCTTTCACGTTGCCTCCTCGAGTGCCTCGATTCTCTTCCGGATTCCAGTCCACTGGCTCTGCCCGACGGTGATCGGCGCCCGACGGCCGAGGCCGCGCGCCCAGACTGCTCGGTGGCCGAGCGCTTTGGCGAGATCAATGTCCACGCCCCCGGGCGGCGCTGCCAAGTCAACGACGAGCGCGCCAGCAGGTAGGAGTTCGAGAACGTCTCTGCCGACGACTGGTGCTGGGACAGTCGAGAAGAGGACGGCGAGCGTCGGGGCGAGTTGGGTTAGGCCGTCGAGTGTGCTCGCGTGCGCGCCGGCGGCGTAGGCTGCGGCGCGCTGTGCCGGGTTGCGAGCGGCGACGTGAACGTCTGCGCCGAGTAGGACGAGTGTGCGGGCAAGCAGTGCGCCGATCGTTCCGTGTCCTATGACGGCGATCGTGGAGGCGTGGAGCGTCACGTCGGTGTGTTCGATCGCGACCGCGAGTGCGCCTTCTACGATCGCCGGGCCACGTAGCAGCATTAGCTCCCGGTCGCCCTCGTATTCGTGGATGCCGATGCCGAGCTGATCGGCCGCGTGGCGCAGCTGCTCGTCAGCTTGGCCGAGAATCACGTGGGCGCCTGGGGCGAGGCGGCTGAGGAGTTGCTTGTCAGGGATGATCGGCCGAGGGGCTTGTGGCGCGAAGAGCTGGCCGGCGGGGCTGATTCCCGGGATGGGAAAGAGCGCGTAGTTCGCGTCCTCAAGCGCCGCTTCGGCGTTTGCTGTCTGCGTGACTCCGTCGATTCCGCTGTCTGGCCAGGGAAACCCGTAGGCGCGGACGGTGGCGCCTGTTGCGGCAGCGAGTCGGGCGATCTCGCGTTCTCGCTCGTCGCCACCAACGATCGCGATCGTGAGGGCGCTCCAGTTCATGTTGTGATCATTCCTCGGACGAGGTCGAGTAGCTGGCCTCGGTCGTAGTTGGTGAGTCCGAGCCGTGCGGCGTTGAGGCCGTCGCTTCGGAGGTTGGCGCCGAGTAGTGTCTCGCCTAAAAGAAGGAGTGATTTGGCGACTGGTGCGTCGACGGCCGCGATGTGTGCGAGTTCGATCAGCGGGACGAGCCCGTAGCCGAAGTCCTCGGTGTAGTAGCGGTGCGCGAGGGAGTCGGGTGCGCGAATAGCCGCGTTTGCCTTTCCCTGTTTGATTGCGGCGGCGATGTCCCCGCGTGCAGCCGCGGTGGGGTCGGCTGTGCCGATTGCGGCCATCTCTTCGTGCAGCGGGGAAAGGTGGTGGTCGAAGGCGGTGGCGACGGCAAGGCGTTCGCGGTCGAGCGCGCCGATCGTGGCTGCGACGCCGGGTGTGACTCCTTCGGCGTAGAAGAGAAAGTCGCCGTGTGTGGCCTCGATCCAGGCTGCGGCGAGGATTGCCCCCGGCGGGTGTAGGACGAGGTTAACGTTGGCGAGGTCGGTGGCGAGCACGTCGCGTTCGG
Source organism: Gaiellaceae bacterium (assembly GCA_035703805.1). GTDB lineage: Bacteria > Actinomycetota > Thermoleophilia > Gaiellales > Gaiellaceae > Palsa-739. Next base: position 12,260 of record DASSXM010000076.1, read on the forward strand.
GGCGGCTCGCTGGATAGAGCGCGCAGGCGGTGCTGAGGGCCTCCTCGCCGCCGGGCAGGCAGGCGGCGCGAAGGCGTGCGGCGACGCCGGAGATCGTGACTGAGTCGCCTGCGTGCTTGCGAGCGACGTACGCCAAGGTCGAGAGCTCGGCGAGAGGCGGAACCTGCATGTCTCGCTGCCTGAATATGTTGCGAAAGTGAAGCGCTCCGCCGGTGTGGCCTGGGTGGAGGACGATCGGGGCCGCCACGCCAGCGTCGCCGAGCGCGCGGGCGAGATGGCCATGCGCAAGCGCGGGTAGACAAACGAGGACGGCGTCCGCTCCTTTGAGGGCCTGTGGCAGATCATCCGTGATCGCTTCCGGACTGACGGTGCCAGCGCCGAGGACGCCTTGGTAGCTGATGCGGCCCGCGGCTTGGAATGGCTCGAGCGTCGCGGGTGAGCGGTTCCACAGCCGCACCTGGTGGCCGCGAAGGGTCAGATCGACTGTTGCAGCGGCTCCTCCTGCACCGGCGCCGAGTACTGCCACCACGCTCATATCGCGTAGCGGGCGACTTTCTCTGTGTCAACTTCGACCCCGAGACCGGGGCCGCTGGGAACGCGTAGGTGGCCGTCTTCAAACGCGAACGGCTCGGTGACGATGTCGTCGAGGTAATACACACCCGCGATGTTCGGGCCGTTCGTGCCCGTCGGCTTGGTCACTGGGCAGACGCTTGGGAGAACGGCGATCTCGAGCGCGGCCCCGAGGTGGAGATTCGCTGCGTTTCCGATGCCAAGTTCGATCGAGCCGCCGATGTCGCTGGTGAAGCCGAGGGTTGCGGCGAGCTCCGCTTGTTGGCGCGCGCGCCATAACCCGCCGGGTTTCGTGACATAACAGGAGAACGTCGCGGCTGCGCGAGCGTCGGCGAGTTCGAGAATGTCTGTCGCCGTCCAGGCCGACTCGTCCGCCATGATCGGTGTCTCGATGCGACGTGCCACCTCAGCAAGGGCACGCGTTCCTGCGACCGGCTGTTCGCAGAGGAAGATGCCGTATTGCTCTTGCTGCTTCGTTGTCTCGACGGCGGCCCAGACGGTGGGGTAGCCCTCGTTGGCGTCGACGCGGATCTTGACGTCGTCACCGATGCTTTCTCGCAGCTGGCGGACGAGCTCGACGTCGCGTGCCGGGTCAAGACCCGTCTTGCACTTGATCGTGCGTATGCCTTCGGCGACTGCTTCGGCTGCTTCTGCGACGCAGCGCTCGATGCTCATGATCCCGAGCGAGTGGGCTACCTCGATGCGATCTCGGTGCATGCCGCCGAGGAGTTTCCAGACCGGGAGTCCAAGCGCCTTCCCGGCCAGGTCGTGGCACGCGATGTCGAGTGCGGCTTTCGCGTACGGATGGCCCTTGACCACCTTGTCCATTCGCTGGTGGAGCACTGCGATCTCGAGCGGGTCGGCGCCACGGATTGCAGGGAGCAGGTGCGCGGAGACGATGTGGCGGACGGTTTCCGGTGTCTCGCCGTAGTAGCGCATGTTCGGTCCTCCCCAGGTTGCGATCGCCGGCGCTTCGCCCCAACCAGATAGGCCCTCGTCTGTGTCGAGGCGAACAATCGCGTGGTGGCCGATCGGTGCGTCCATCTTGCTGGCCCATGCGTGTTCGCGCCGCGAGGGCACAGCAACCAGATACGTCGCGCAGTCGGTGATACGCACGGGCCTAGCCCTCGAGTGTGAGCAGTTCGGGCGCGGACGAGATCGGGTTGTAGCCGTCGACGGTGATCACGACCTCATCCTCGATCTGGATTCCGAATCGTCCGTCCAGGAGGGTGAGAGGCTCGATGCAGAGAACCATCCCTGGCTCGAGCGCGATCGAGCGGAGCTCGTTGATGAATGGCTCCTCGTGCAGCGTGATGCCGAGGCCGTGGCCGACAAAGTGGTACGGCTCGAGCCGGGCGGAGTCCATCGCCATCTTGTAGATGCGGTAGATGTCGGAGGTGATGGCCCCGGGTCGAAGCGACTCGAGGCAGCGATTGTGGACGCCGAGGAGGAGGTCGTAGATGCGCTGTTGCTCAGAGCTTGGCTTGCCGACGACGAATGTCCGGGCGACGTCGGAGTGGTAATGGGCCTTCGTTCCGATGATGTCTAGCCGGAGGATGTCCCCAGGCTCGAGCACGCGGCCGGTGGCGGGTGCGTTTACGGCGGCCGAGCGCGGCCCGGAACCGACGACGAGCATCGTCAGACCGTCGCCCCCCGCGTCGGCGTAGCGTTCCGCGACGAAACTCGCGATCTCGCGCTCGGTCGAGCCTGCTCCGTAGTGCTCCCGTACCTCGAGCGCGATCGCGTCGGCGGCACGGCCGATCACCGTGATCGCCTCGATCTCCGCTGCTGTCTTGATCGTCCGCATGTGTGCGAGCAGGTCGTCGATCACGACGAAGTCGGCCTTCGGCAGCGCTTCGGTAAGCCGCTGGTGTTCGGCAACGGAGAGATGTCTCGCTTCGACGCCGATCGTTCCTTCCGCCAAGCCGCGGTTCGTAAGTGACTGGGCAATGACCTCGATCGGGTCTTCGAGAAACTCCTGGTAGAGCCTGATTGAGTCGAGACGAGACTGAAGTCGGACAACCGGTCCCTCGAGCGAGACCGCGATGACCTCGCTTCCGCCGACTCGGGGGACGATCGCGGCCGCGATCCGCGAGCGTACGGTCTTCTGCGAAGGCGGAGCGGCCCCGGAGATGTAGGCGACGTTTTCGGGCGAGGTCGCGACAATCGCGTCCAGCCCGTCAGCCTCTACCGCTGCTAGCAGCTTGCCGAGAATCCCGTCCGCGAGCGAGGTGGCCGGAATCGTGGCGCTGCTCATTTGGCACCCGGCTCGTCTTCGTACAGCTCGATCTGGTTCCCGTCTGGATCGAGCAGGTAGACGGATGTTCCGTAGTTGCTTGGTTCGGGGCCGCGGGTGATCGTGATCCCTTCACTGTGGGCACGCTCAGCGAGGGCGCGAACGCCACGCGCGCGGAAGGCGAGATGCTCGACCGGGCCAGGGCCATCGGGCCGGCCGTTGGTCAGGCCGAGCCCCTCGTGCGTGATCACCAGTGGCCGCCCGTCGCGGAAGGAGTCACGCGAGCGGACGGTGAGGCCGAGCAGGTCGATGTAGAAGCTCTCAGCGCGCTCGAGGTCAGTCGTCTGCAGCAGGAGATGGCCGAGAGCACGTGCGCGGGGCGCGAGCGCGCGATCGAGCCAGTCGATTACCTTCCTCGAGGTGGTGAGGATGCCGAGGTATTGGCTCCAAACCGCATGGGCGGTCGCCTCCCACTCCGGCCGAACAGCGGCGATGCAGTCGGTGACCGCGACGACGTCGTAGTCGCGGAGATAAGCCTCGCGGAGCGTTGTCTCGACGCACGCGTTGGCGGTGGTGCCCGTGACGATGAGGGCCTCGACACCGAGCATGCGCAGCACTTGGTCGAGCCGCGTTTGGTGGAAACAGCCGAAGCGGTGCTTGCGAATGATCAGGCTCGGGTCGTCAGCGAGCGGAGCAAGCTCGTCGACGAGTGCCATGTCCCACGAGCCTGACAGCGCCGCGATCTGCTTTCGCTTGGCGGTGTGGGAGGCGAGCCGCTTCTTCGCGCGGCTGGCGTCCTCGGCGAAGTGCTCTTGCTGCGACCACAGCACGGGCAAACTGGCTTCGCGGAAGCGCAGCACGAGCTCGCGAACCGGCTCGATCGCGTCCTGCGCCGGCCGAACGTCGACTCCAGAGAGGCCGAGCGTCCCTTCTGGATGGCAGAAGGCGTTCTGCATGTCGGTGACCAGCAGCGCCGTTCGCTCCGGCAGGAGCGCGTCGAGCTCGCTCACGCCCGGCTCCGATCGACGCCGAGCACGCCCGCCCGTGCCCAGTTCTCCGGGGAGACCTCGTCCAAGATGACGTGAAGGGCGTCGGGGCTTGCGCCGGCGTGTTTGACCATGGCGTCGGTGATCGCTTGAACGAGGGATCGCTTCTGTTCAAGCGTTCTTCCCTCCCACATCTGGACGGTGACAACGGGCATATGTTCGCTCCTCATCGGTCTCGCTTCTGGTGGCCTGATGTCGCTCTGCCAGCTGGTGAGCTCAGGCAGGTCCCATGGTTGCCCCGCCATTGACCAGCACCGTTTGCCCAGTGATCATTCGCGCCGCCGGACTGCAAAGGAAGGCAACTGTGTGCGCGATGTCAGCGGGGAGGATGGGCTCTTGCAGGCATTGGCCCTCGGCGACCTGCCGTCGGTACTTCTCCGGCACCGTCTCCTTTGTGATCTCCGTGGTAACGAGACCGGGCGCGACCGCGTTGACTGAGATGCCGTATGCGCCCAGCTCGCGCGCCATGCTTCGAGTCATGCCAATCACGGCTGCTTTCGAGGCAACGTAGTGCATGAGATTGGCCATACCGAAGCTGACGACGCCAGAGGCGAGATTTATGATGCGTCCCTGCCTGGCCTCGCGCATCGCGGCAGCGGCAGACCGCGCGCAGAGGAACACAGAGCGCACGTTGACCGCCATCAGCCGGTCCCACTCGTCGACCGGGATCTCCCAGAACGCTCTCCGCTCTAGCGTCGCGTACAAACCGGCGTTGTTGACGAGCAGATCGACTCGACCGAACGCCTCGAGCACCTTTGCGAATGCGCTCTCGACGGCTTCGGCGTCGGCGACGTCGACCGTGAGCGCGAGCGCGGTCGCGCCCCGGCCTTCGACCGCTTCGATGGTGGCGTCAGCGGCGGCGAGGTCGAGGGAGACGATGGTGGCGCCGCGGGCCGCGAGTGTCTCTGCGATCTCGCGGCCGATTGCGCGCGCGGCGCCGGTGACGACGGCGACCCGGCCGATCAGCTCTCTCGGTGGCGGATCGGTAGGGGCGGCAAGCTCGCTCACCATAGCGTCGGATTGCCGTCGAAGTTCAGGTGCTTCGTCTCCGTGAACTCGTAGAGACCTTCGAGGCCCTGCTGGCGACCGATGCCGGAACGTCGGTAGCCGCCGACCTCGGCCTCGTCGTAGAAGTGGTGATAGGTGTTGATCCAGACGGTGCCGGCCTCGATCGCTCGCCCGACCCGCCAGGCACGGTCGACATCGCTCGTCCAGACCCCGGCAGCGAGGCCGAACTCGCTGCCGTTGGCAAGCGCGATCGCTTCCTCTTCGTCTGCGAAGCGCTGCACGACGAGAACCGGACCGAAGATCTCGTCCTCGAGCAGAGATGAGCCAGCCGGCAGGTCGGAGAAGACTGTTGGTGCGACAAAGAAGCCCGCGTCATAGGGATCCCCTTCGGGCTTAGTGCCGCCCGCGACCAGCATTCCATCCTCTGTGCCCTGCTGAATGTAGGAGAGGACCTTGTCTCGTTGGGCTGCTGAGGCAAGCGGCCCGAGTTCGGTCGTCTCGTCCAGTCCGTCGCCGATCCGGAGTCCCTGGACTCGAGTGGCAAGTCGCTCGACGAACTCGTCGTGGATCGTCTCCTGTATCAGCAGCCGGCTCCCGGCGGTGCAGATCTGGCCACAGGTCGTGAACGCCGCGTTCTCGGCGCCGGCCAAAGCTTTGTCGAGATTGGCATCCGCGAAGACGACGTTTGGCGCCTTACCGCCAAGTTCGAGTGTGACGCGTCGCAGCCCGGTCGCAGCGCGCTTCATCACCTCAATGCCGGTTGAAGTCTCGCCGGTGAAGGCGATCATGGTGACGCCGTCGTGCTCGACCAGCGTCTCCCCGACGCTGCCGCCGGGGCCGAGCACGCAGCTGACGATGCCGGCCGGCAAGTCGGGTTGCGCGGCGAGAAGACTGAGCGCCTCGACCGTGACCGCGGAGGTCAGGCTTGCAGGCTTCGTGACGGTCGCGTTACCCGCGGCCAGTGCAGGTGCGAGCGAGCGGACAAGCAACGTCAGCGGCCAGTTCCAAGGCGTGATTACAGCCACGACGCCTACCGGTTCGCGCAGGATCACGCCATGCACGCGTTCGCCGAGGATCGCCGAGCGCCCGTACACGGCGCGAGCAAGGCCGGCGTAGTAGTCGACCATCTTCGCCGATCCATGGATCTCGGTTCGAGCCTCGTGGATCGTCTTTCCCTGCTCACGGGTGAGCAGTTCGGCGAGCCGCTCGCTCTCCGATCGGAGGGCCTGGGCAAAGCCGTGCAAGACGCTGGCGCGTACAACACTGCTGCTTGGCCAGCCACTCGTCCTGAATGCGTGCGCCGCCGCTGCGACGGCAGCGTCCACATCGGCTCGACTGGAGGTCGCGAGCGTGGCGACGAGCTCGCCGGTCGCCGGATCACGGCTCTCGAAAGCCGGCCCGGAAGCGTGTACGAAGAGCTGATCCTTGGTTGGAAGCGTGAACGGCTCGTGGGCTGCGCGAAGGTTGGGCGTTGCGGTCGAAGCCAAGCGTGGATCCTCCTCTAGTCGACTGTGTGCTGATCGCCATCGACTAGCGGCTCGCGGACTGCCGCCAGGTGGCGAACGACAGCTGATCGCGCTTGTCGTGGGCGACCCTGCACGATCGCCTCCACGATTGCGGCGTGCTCGCGTGCGGAGCGTGCCGGACGCCCGGGTGGGGCGAGCGTGATCATCCGCGATTCGGCGAGGTAACGATTCAGCTCTCGCAGCAGCCGCATTACGAGCGCACTCCCGCTTGCCTGCGCGATCGCCTCGTGGAACGCGATATCGAGTTCACACAGCAGATCGAGATCGTCGGCCGACTGTTTCGCTGCGTTCGCGAAGGCCTCATGCGCGTCTTGAAGGCTCGCGAGCGCCTCCGGGTCGCGCCGCTCAGCGGCTGTCTCTGCGGCGACGCCGTCGAGGGCACCGCGAACACGCAGAAGCTCCAGCAGTTCTTCACGGTGAACCGCGAGCCAGCGTGCGAACCCCTGCCGATAGCTATCGACGCGCTCGACCACGAAACAGCCGCGGCCGTGGTGCACCTCGACCCAGCCGACCGCCTCCAGCGAGCGCAACGCTTCCCGGACCGTGATTCGACTGACGCCGAGCATCTCAACCAGCTCGCGCTCCGAAGGCAGCTTGTCGCCAGGCTTGAAGTCGCCTCGCTCGATCGCCGCCTCCAATTGCTCGCGCACCTCTTGGACGCGCTGAACGCGCTTGATCCCAGTGAACGCGGGCACTGTCGCACCGGCGATCAGCTGCTCCGGTGCGCCTGGTTCAAGAGAGCTTGACACGGTGGCCATCAGTCGTGAACATATCAGACCTCTTACCAGCCAGGAAGAACCCCAAAGGAACCCGAGTGAAACACAGCCACCGGCCAACTTGCAACGGCAGCTCCACCCAGAGCCCCCCTTCGTCCCCGACGCAGGCGTGAGCGCGGTGGAGAGAACGCCCTTGCCGACCGCGAGCGACGCGCTCGGCGAGGAGGTGATCAGCTTCCGCTCTGCCGGGAAGACGTTCCCCGACGGGACCGAAGCCGTTCGTGATGTGTCCTTCTCGCTGCGCCGCGGCGAGTTCCTCTCGATCGTTGGCCCCTCTGGATGCGGTAAGTCGACGCTTTTGCGGGTCGCCTCCGGGCTCGAGCCGCTCACTTCGGGCGAGGTCGACCGACGCGTCGACAATGTCGGCTACGTCTTCCAGGACGCGACGCTGCTGCCGTGGCGCACCGTCAGGAAGAACGTCGAGTTGCTCGCCGAGCTTGAGGGCGCACCATCCGACGAGCGGCAACGACTTGCCTCAGAGGCCATTCAGCTCGTCGGCCTCCAGGGCTTCGAGAACCACTACCCCAAGGCCCTTTCCGGCGGGATGCGCATGCGCACGTCGGTCGCACGCGCCTTGACGACCAAACCGCCGCTGTTCTTGCTTGACGAGCCGTTCAGCGCCGTCGACGAGATTACTCGCGGCACCCTGAACGAGGAGCTCGTACGCCTCTTCGTCTCGGAGCGGTTCGCCGCCATCTTCATCACCCACTCGATTGCGGAAGCCGTTTACTTGTCCTCGCGCGTGATCGTGATGAGCCCACGTCCCGGGCGGATCATCGCCGAGTTCGAGATTCCGTTCTCGTATCCGCGCGCACCCGATCTCCGGTTCGACCCGGAGTTCGGCCGACTCTCTAGCGAGGTCTCGCATGCACTTAGAAGGGGGTATTCGTGACCGAGCTACGCGCGGCCGATTCCGACTCGTTCCAGACCGAGCAGCCAGACGCGAGCACGAGCGCGCGCGCTGTGCAGCTTCGTCAGCGAAGCAGAACCCTTGCGCGGAGCGTCTTGCCGCCTGTGGGCGCCTTCTGTGTTCTCGTCGGCGTCCTCTACTTCATCTCATACGTCTATCTGAGCCCGTCCCGACGCTTCCTGATGCCGCCCCCAGACCAGGTCGTTCGCAACGGCCTCCTCAATCACCAGCATCTCCATGAGCAACTAGGTGCGCTGTGGGACACGGTGCAGGTGGCGGCAGTCGGCCTGCTGATCGCCTTCGGGATCGGAGCCTCGAT
>DASSXM010000083.1:0-2346 GCA_035703805.1 Gaiellaceae bacterium
TAGACGAGGTTGTTAGCGATCAGCGGTGCGATGTCGACGAACAGCTCGCTTGGGCTCACGAGCGTTCGCTGCCAGAGCATGTGGCCGGTCGCGGCCGAGAGTGCGAACACTGTCGTGTCGGTGCTCCCGTAGATGCTGCCCGAACTGTATGAAAGCCCGTTCCGGCCGAAGTTGTCAGCCCGGAACCGATGCACCCAACGCAGAACCCCGCTCGCGAGACCAAGCGCGTAAACGCTGCTCGTCGAGTCCTGGATGTAGACCGTGTCGCCGGCAACGATCGGTGTTGCCACCAGCCCGCGCAACGCCTCAGGTGACTGGCCGGGCTCAGCCACAGCCGAGCGCCTAAGCCGGAAGCGCCAAAGCACACGCAATCGCCCGACCCTGCCTGCGGTGATCTGGCTTCCTGCCATCGCGCGCGTGCTTGCCGGGCTCAGGTTCGGCAACGACCACTCTCCCGTGACCGGGGTTTGCGCGCGAGCCGCTCCCCCAACCACGAGGATCACTAAGAACACCATGGTCACACATCGACCCTTCGCCACGAACGAAGGATGAAACCACAGACGCTGCACGCGCCATGCGCATCGCGCGCCCGGACCCTGGTTGGGGAGCCCTGGCGCAGCATGCACTCATGTGCCTGAGAAACGGCGAGAGGGGGTCGACGGTTCGAGTTCGTCAGAGGGCTCTCTGCAAAAGAGCCGCACGTCGTGGCTACTCAGGCGTCCATGCGTGGGATCGGTGCTTGCTTTGCTTCGCGCGGCCCCTGATGGAGGACGGTCTGACTTGTGCGTTACGGCACCAATAACGACCCCGAAGGCGATGATCGCCGCCGACCACCAGAACGGCGACTCGCCGAGCGTCTCGGCCTCTCCGGGCGCGATCGATCGCCGCGCGTTCACTGATGCAGCCTACCGCGCGACGCAGGCCACGTCCTCGACCAGCCCGGGTGAGACCTGGTACAGAAGCACGCCGCCGATCGTCTTTGTCGGGGGGCCGAACGCTTGCAGGAGCAGCGAGCTCCACGGCTGGGGGTCGGCCGGGTCAACGACGATCGTGCTCGCTCCCTTCGACCGCGCGAACGCGACGAGTGCCGGCCCATCGCCCGGGTGCGCGTGGTCGTTGAAGAGGCGGCTCACGATCGTCCCGACGAACGTCGACGCGATTCCCGAGCCGCCGAGCGAGCCGCCTGCGATCCGGAAGTGGAACCCGCTGACCGCTTGCCACAGGAGCGAATCGCCGGTGTAGCCCCATGGAATCAGGACGACGTTGTCGCCCGTACGGATGCACGAGCTCGAGTAGCCCGCGGTGAAGAACTGCGGCAGAGGCGGCTTTCGGGTCCACCAGCTCAGGGTGGGGTTCGGGAAAAGCGCGAGTGCTGCGAGCGCCGGGAGTCCGGCTCGTACGGCGCGTGGCGCAGTGCTTTTTGCCGCCCAGAGGGCCGCCACGACAGCCGCGGCGAGGGTCGAGTAGACGACGAGACGGGTCGGCAGCACGTTGTCGAGTACGGGCAGGTGGCTCACAAGCCACCAGGGGAACACGACGATCCGCCGTCCGGCGACGTGGAGCGCCTCGCCGAACGACGCGATCACCGCGACGCCGACCGCGGCCGCGAGGAACCGTGCGCCCGGCTGGCGGCGACGCGGGACGAGGTAGATCGCGAGGATGGCGATCGCCGGCAGCCCGACGTAGGCGTCCTGCTCGAACTCGTTTCCCGGGAAGAGCGCCGCGATACCCGCGCTCCAGCTCCCGCCGACCTCCGCGAGGTGTGTCGGGACGACGAAGTTCGCGAGGTCAGATACGTACCCTGCGGGCGGGTTCAGCGACGCGCCGCGGAAATCGGTCAGCAGGTAGTAGAGGAGCGGCGAGGTGATCGTGACTGCGACGGCTCCCGCGCCGAGGAGCGGCCGGAGCAGCGTGCCGAGTCGTGCGCGCCGGTCGGGGGCGAGCCAGAACGCGAGCCCGAGCGCGAGCACGAGCGCGAGCACCGCCGTCGCTGCAACCTCGGTCGAGAACCAGAGCTGCGCCCCGATCAGCAGCCCGAGCCAAATCGCGAATGCGCGTCGCCCGATCCGCCCGTCGAGCGCCTGGAGCACCACGAGCGCGATGAGCGGCAGACAGAAGACCGACGTGAGGTTCGGGTGCCCCTGCTGCGCGAGCTCGTAGCTCGAGAAGCCGAAGAGATACCCGCCCGCTAGCGAAGGCCAGGTCGCGTTCGTCACATAGCGGCAGAGGAGGTACGCCGTCCATGCGGTTAGCGCCGTCACCAGCACCGAGGCGGCGTTGTAGGCGACGACCGGACCGACCGCGAGCGTCAGCGGGACGAACAGCGCCGCCAGGCCGGGCGCCGTC
>DASSXM010000094.1:0-2144 GCA_035703805.1 Gaiellaceae bacterium
TCACGCTGAACACCGGTGGAGAGGACGCGCAGGGGAATGTGTCGACGCACTCCAGGGTGTCGCACCTGATGGTCACGACGACGCTGGAGACGCTGACGGGTCAGCCGGGAGCGCCGGCGGGGGAGATCGACGGGCGCATCCCCATCTCCACGGCCACCGTGCAGCGGTTCGCCTGCTCGGCAAACGTCTCTCGTGTGCTGCTGGGGCCGGACTCGGCGGTGGTCGACGTGGGGAGGGAGCGGCGGCTGCCGTCGCCGCCGCAGCGCCGGGCGCTGGCGGTGCGGGACGGCGGGTGCGTGTGGCCGCGCTGCACGTCGCGGCCCCGGTTCACCGAGCCGCACCACGTACTGCACTGGACCGCCGACGGGGGCAGCACAGATCTGGCCAACCTTGTCACCTTTGAGGCTGTCGCACGGATCGGGGCGACTGAAGGAGGATCTGCGCCTGGCAGCGTGGGGTAGGTCCCTGTGGCCCGCCCGGTCAACTGGCGGGCTGGGACCTCCAGAGCTTCAGGATGTTCTGCGTCGTGCAGATCAGTCGCCACTCGCTCTGGACCGCGGACCGGCCCCTTCGCATGAACCCCGTGTAGGCAAGATTCCCTTTGATGTTCCCGAAGACCGGTTCGATGGCGGTCTGCCGGCGCCGGTACCTCCGGGCGTTCTCTGGTTCGGCGAGTCTTCGGTCCATGTCTCGGAGCGCAATCGAGGGATCGACGCTCTCACTGCGCACGTGGGCGAGCATGCTTTTGATCCTCGCGGCGGACACGCACAGAGTGTCCGCTGCAGCCCGCTGAGAGATCTCGCCGCGGTCCACGAGCCTGATGATCGGGATCCACTCCTCTGGGGCCGGTTCCTGAGTCGTCGTCTCGCGCATTCCTGTTTGTGAGAAGTAGCGCTTGGTCATGTCTCGAATCCAGGTATACGAGACCCCCAGGATCGCACCGGCAGCGCGCTGGGATAGCTCGCCACGGTTCACCTGGGCGAGAACGGCGAGCCGGTCGTCACTCGGCTTCGGCGCACGTCTCCAAGCGCCCTTCCGCGTGGCGATCAGCAACTTCGCCGGGGTCTCGGTGTTCGCGTTCGCGGCGCTCCAGTAGCCGGCGTCGGCGACGAAAGTCTCCACCGCCTTACCGTGTCCTGCGGCGTCGAGATTCCGGTGCGTCGCCTTCACCATCGGAGCGAAGTTGACCTGGTCATTGGTGGTGTTGGTGATCTCGGCCGCGACGATGATCTGGCGCTCGGTGGCGGCCGCCTGAGCGTTGTACCCCTGGATGACGCCCTTGCTCTGACGCGCGATGATGCGCGAATCCGGGTCGGTCACATTGGCTTTGCGAGCGGCTCGAGGTCGAGCCGGCGTTGAGGTCGGTTCGGGGCCTGTCAACTTCCTGCCGAGCGCCTTCTCCTTCTCCGCCCGCTCCTTCATGCGGCCTTCGTAGTCACGCGCCCCCTCGGCTTCCAGTTGGCGCAGCGCTTCGCGGATCCGTGCTCTGCGTCCCGTGGGGTTCGCCCACTCCTCGGGGATCTCGTCGCCTCGCCTGTCGCCGAACAACTCGTCCTCTTCTGCGTCGACCCGGGCTGCCTCGTCGAGGATCTGGTGCGCGAGTTCCTCGCCGGTCTTGTTCGCGAACAACGACGCACTCGCCTTCAGCTTGGTGCCGTCGATCGCCACCACGCCGGTGTCCACGAGCCCACCTCTCACGCACAGTCCCAGCACCTGGCTGAACAGCTCGGCGATCGCCTCCTGGTGATGCTGCCGGAACCGCGCCAGGGTGGCATGATCAGGGTGCTGGTTGACCGCGAGGACTCGGTACGCGACATCCTCATGGAGACGACGTTCGATTCGTCGGCTCGAGCGCTCACCCGTAGCGTACGCGTACAGCAACACCCGGAGCAGTAGCCTCGGGTCGTAGCTCGCCCCGCCGCGTCCGTCAAGACGTAGTCTCGCGTACAGGCTACCGAGATCGAGTTCGTCGACGACCTCTTCGACAAAGAGCGCGAGATGGCCGTCAGGCAGCCAGTCCCGAAGGGAGGGCGGCATCAGAAAGAGCTGGTTTGGATCGTAAGCTCGGACGTTGTAGGGCATGGGCGCATCTTGCTCCATGAAGAGTCCGCGCGCTCAACTCGGGCGATTCGTGCGACAGCCTC
>DASSXM010000104.1:0-15230 GCA_035703805.1 Gaiellaceae bacterium
CCTACTGCTCTTCTTCCATCGCGACTGGTGGCTGCACGTCGCGGTCAACCGCACGCTCAACTACATCGGCCTGACGTCTCCTTAGAGATTCGGCTGCGCGAGCTCGAGCGACCCGGCGGCGACCAACTCCCGCGCCTGTGCGATCTGACGCAGGACCGACTCGACATCGACACCGCGGTGCTCCGGCGCGAACGGCTGCAGGCGCCGCGCCGCTTTCTCGAGTTGCCGCGCTGTCGCCACCGGCCGCCCGCGCCCGGCCTGATACCAGGCGACGGCGACGTGGACGAGCCCCTGGAAGAAGTCCTTCTCCTCCGCCGTGGCCGCGCGCCAAGCCGTCTCGAGCTCCTCGTGCGCCTCGAAGTACCGTCCGGCGCGCATGTGCTCGAGCCCGTGCTTGTACGCGTCGAGCATCGGTTCTAACCTTTGCATGTGGCCACGATCCTGCTGTGTGGGGTCGACCTCTTCTTCCGGGGCAAGCTCGAGGCGCTCCTGCCGGAGCACCATCTCATTGCGGTCGAGAGCACCGAGAGCCCCGACCTTGTGATCGCCGACATCGCGCGGATCGATCCGGAGGAGGTCGCCGACACGTACCCGGACATTCCGATCCTCGGGTACACGAACCACGCCGACACCGCCGGCCTGCGCGCAGCGCACGCCGCGGGGTTCGACCAGGTTGTTGCAAAGTCCGCCCTCGTCGAGCGGGCACGCGAGCTCGTCGAGGAGCTGACACCTTCGAGCTGAGGCGCCGCTTGCGGCGCCGACCCTCAGGACGCACGGCTCTGCCGTGCGTCCGTCGGAAATGACCGGTCGATGCGCCGGACCTTCTGACTTACGCTCTGAGCCTTCGTTAAGGTTGACGGCGTGACGTACATCATCGCCGAGCCCTGCATCGACATCAAAGATCTGTCGTGCGTGGACGTCTGTCCCGTCGACTGCATCCACCAGGCCGACCGCATCCTCGTGATCGATCCGGAGGAGTGCATCGACTGCGGTGCGTGCGAACCGGAGTGCCCGGTGGAGGCGATCTTCCCCGAGGACGCGCTGCCCGACAAGTGGGCGCCGTTCGTGAAGATCAACTACGCGTACAGCGAGGGGATGGACGTCGTGAACAGGCTCACGGACGAGTACGCGACCGAGCACGACGTCAAGAACGAGCCGATCGCGTAACTCTCCAGCCGCGTCGCCCGTTCCACTGACATGCCGAAAGCATGGTCAGCCAAGCGAGAACGGCAGTACAAGCACGTTTTGGAGAGCGAGCAGAAGCAGGGTCGGTCGACGAAGCGCGCGAAGGAAGTCGCCGCGCGTACGGTCAATAAGTTCCGTGCGAAGAAGGGCGAGACGAAGAAGTCTTAACCCTGCAGGTACGCGCACTGCCGCTTGTCGCCCGGTAGCGGCGACGGCGCGATCTTCGTCACGCGCAGCATCTTCCCGTCCTGCTCCACTTCGGCCCCCACCGCTGGGAGTTCGCCCTGCTGCTCGCGCAGCTCGTAGCCGGACGGCTTCCAGACGAAAAGAAGATAGTCCTCGGACATCGCGGCAGGACTTTAGCGCGCAACGAGGGCCGAAGGCTAAGCAGGCGAAGCCGGCTTAGCCGTAGGCCGACACACGCGAGCGGAGATGGCCGAAGGCCACCGCCGCTCGCGCAGCCGTCGCCATCGCTCACGTCAGATAAGAGGACGCCGGCTTTGCCGGCGTCCGCTCTGCGGAGCACAAACTCTCCGTCAGGGAACCGTCAGGTTCCCTGACCCTACTTACTCGGTGCGTAGCCGCAGGCGCATCGTCGAACCGGTCTTCGCCGTCTCGACGGAGAGCGTCGCGTCGAGCGACCGCGCGCGCTCCTCGAGCACCTCGACGGAGCGGCGCCTCCGCTCGGCGGGAGCGTCGTCGTGGATCTCGACCTCGAGCGTGCCGCCGTCCCCCTCGAAGACACGCACGGAGAACTTCGCGGGCGGGCCGCGGCGGATCGCGCCCTCGAGCGCCTCGCGGACGATCTGGTACAGCGCCGCCTGTGCGCGCTCGCCAAGCGAGTCGGCCGCCTCGACGTCGAGCTCGACGTGCATGCCGTGCTCGAGTGCCCGGTCCTGAGCGAGCGCGTGCACCGCAGTGCCGAAGCCTTGGTCGCGGAGGACGACCGGCTCGATGTTGAACGACAGGTCGCGCAGCTCGCCGATCGTCGCGCGCGTCCGGTTCATCGCCTTGTCGAGTACCTCCTGCGCCTGTTCGTTGTTTCCGTGGCGGACGAACTCGAGTGCGGCGTCGAGCATGAGCGCGACGCCGGCGAGCGCCTGCACCGGGCCGTCGTGGAGGAACAACGCGATGCGCCGCCGCTCGTCCTGCTCGGCGGCGAGGACTTGTTCGCTGAGCTCGTCGGCCACCTAGTTGATGATCGCTTCGCGGAGCGCGATCGCAACCGCATGCGTGCGCGTGTCGGCCTCGAGCTTGGCGAGGATGTGCCGCACGTGGCTCTTCACCGTCTCCTGGCTGATGAAGAGCTTGCCCGCGACGTCGGCGTTCGACATCCCGTCCGCGAGGAGCTGCAGGATCTCCCGCTCCCGCGTCGTCAGCATGTCTTCCTTGTCTTTGCCGGTGAGGAACGTCGGCATGAGCGCCGGATCGACGTAACCCTCGCCGTCCGCAACCTTCTCGATCGCGCGCAACAGCGTCTGGTGCGGCGCCTCTTTGAGGATGTAGCCCTTCGCGCCGGAATCCAGGCCGCGGCTGAGGAGGCTCCGCTCGCTGTACGCGGTGAAGATCAGCACCGCGGTATCGGGGACCTTCGCGAGCAGGAGCTGCGTCGCCTCGAGGCCGTCGATCCCAGGCATGCGCACGTCCATGATCACGACGTCCGGCTTGCGCCGTTCGGCGAGTGCAATCGCGCTCTCGCCGTCGCTCGCCTCGCCGATCACTCGGATGTGCGGCGCGCGAGAGAGCGATAGGCGCAGGCCTTCGCGCACGACCTCGTGGTCATCGACGATCAGACATGTGATCTCGGTAGGGCCCACCACCGCCAGGCGACTCTATCGCGGCGCGATAGTGTCGTCACCATGGCCGACTGGGTGGTCATCTCGTCCGTTGCCTCGGCGGGCGGCACGCTCGCGCTCGCAGGCACCACGTACTTCTCGATTCGCTCGGCCAACCGCGCTGCGCGCGTGGCCGAGCTGAGCCTGCTTGCGGCGCTCCGGCCGCTGCTCGTTTCGTCCTCGCCGGAGGATGTGACGCAGCACGTCGGGTTCTTCGACGACGTCGGCGTCGACACTCCCGGCGGGGGTGCCGGCGTCGTCGTGGTCGATGGCCGCGTCTACATCGTCATCTCCCTCCGCAACGTCGGGCCGGGCATCGGGGTGATCCACGGCGGCTTCGTCCACGGCCGGCAACTAGGTGCGAGCCAGGATCATGCCCCGGTCGAGTCGTTGCGGATGCTGTCGCGCGACCTCTACATCGCTCCGGGCAAGATCGGCTTCTGGCAGATCGCGTTCCGCGATGCCGATGACCGTCGGGAAGAGGTCCTCGCAGCGGTCGAGTCGGGACGGTTCACGATCGATCTCCTGTACGGCGACTACGAGGGCGGCCAGCGCGTGATGACACGCTTTGGCGTTGTACGCGACGGCGACGTATGGAACCTCCTGACCGCGCGCCACTGGCAGCTCGACCGTCCCGAGAACGTCAGACCTCGAGGCTCATTTGTCGAGGGCCGGTACGAGGGCGCATCTTGATGCGACGACGATCTCGGATGCCGTGCGTCCGGGCGAGCTCGCGTACGCGCTCGCGCACCGGGTTCGTCTCCTCGGCAGGCAGATACGCGCGCCGCGCGTACAGCCGCTCGTAGTCGGGCACGAGCTCGGGCCAGTCGCGCTCGAGCGTGGCGAGGAAGTGCTCCTTCGTGCCGGGCTTGAGGTAGAGGAGGTTCGCCCACACGCCCGTCGCGCCTGCTGCGCGCGCCGCGCGCACGACGTCCGCGAGCAACTCCGGTTTGTCGGAGAGGCCGGGGAGGATGGGCGCCATGCCGACGCCGACCTTGATGCCGGCGTCCACGAGCTGCTTCAGCGCACGTAGCCGCTGGTGCGGCGGAGCAGTGCCCGGCTCGGTGCGCCGCCATATGTCGACGTCGAGCGTCGGGATCGAGAACGTCACGCCGACCTCGGCGCGCTCCGCCGCAGCGGCGAGCACGTCGATGTCCCGCACGATCATCGGCCCGCGCGTGATGATCGCGAACGCATTCGCCGCTGCGGCGAGCACCTCGAGGCACGCGCGCGTGAGCTTGTACTTCCCCTCCGCCGGCTGATACGGATCAGTCGCAGCACCGATCGCAACCGTCCCGCCCTCCCACGACGGCCGCGCGAGCTCGCGCCGCAGCACCTCCGCGACGTTCGTCTTCACGCGGATGCTGCGTCCGTACTCCTCGCCGGCGGGCCGGTCGGCCCGCAGCTCGAACGCGCGCACGTAACAGAACGTGCAGCGGTGGACGCAGCCCATGTACGGGTTGAGCGACCACTCGAACGGCATCCCGCGCACCCGGTTGAGCGCGGAGCGGCAGGGCTCTTCGCGATACTCGACCTGCATTGGCCAAGGCTATCGAACATACGTTCGCAACGCCAATCGAGGTCGAGCCGGGAATCCTCCGGCTGACCCTGCCGCTGCCGACCGGGCCGCGCCACGTCCATTGCTACCTCCTGCGTGGCGACGACGGCTGGACGCTCGTCGATACGGGCCTCGGGCTGATGGAGACGCCGTGGGACGAGATCGTCGCCCGCCTCGATGCCCCGATCGTCCGGATCTTCATCA
Organism: Gaiellaceae bacterium; assembly: GCA_035703805.1. Taxonomy (GTDB): domain Bacteria; phylum Actinomycetota; class Thermoleophilia; order Gaiellales; family Gaiellaceae; genus Palsa-739. Next base: position 4,783 of record DASSXM010000104.1, read on the forward strand.
CGCACATGCATCCCGACCACGTCGGCGGGGCGGAGGCGGCCGCGCGCGCGAGCGGCGCCGAAGTGATCCAGGGACGCCTCGACTACGCGCAGTGCGAACGGGTCTGGGGGTCGGACAAGTGGCCGGAGCGAATCGCCGAGTGGTTCCTCCTCAACGGCGTGTCGCGCGAGACCGCCGAGGAGCTCATCGAGTCCGGCCACGTGTTCGCCGACTTCGTGCAGTTCGCCTGGAACCCGACGCTCGTCGAGCCGGGCGACTCGATCGACGGCTGGCGCGTCCTCGCGACGCCGGGCCATGCCGACGGCCACCTCTGCCTCTTCCGCGACGGCGTGCTCATCGCGGGCGACCACGTGCTTGCGCCGATCACGCCGGCGATCGGCCTCTACCCGGAGAGCCGGCCGGACCCGCTCGGCGACTACATCGACTCGCTGCACAAGGTCGCCGACCTTGCGCCGCGCATATCGTACGGCGGGCACGGCGGAACGGTCGAGTCGCCCGCCGCGCGCGCACACGAGATCGTCGAGCACCACGATCGCAGGCTCGACAAGACCGAAGCGATTCTCGGCGACGAGCCGTTGAGCGGATACGACGTTTCGCTCGCGCTCTTCGGCCGTGAGCTGCCGCCGATCCAGCGGCGCTTCGCCGTGGCAGAAACGTTGTCGCATCTCGAGCGCCTCGTCGTGCTCGGGCGAGCAAACAAGACGGGCGACGGCCGCGTCCTTACCTATACTGGCCGCTCAGCTGGTGGACGACAAACCTCCTAGTACCGCCACCGCATGAACCTTTTTCTTGAGCTTGTCGGGGTCGGCGTGCTGATCCTGCTCAACGCGTTTTTTGTCGCGGCCGAGTACGGCCTCGTCACGGCGAGGCGTACACGCATCGTCGAGCTGCACCATCAGGGCAACCGGCGTGCGCGCGACGTGCTGCGCATCACCGGCGATCCGCCGCGCTTCATCGCGGCCATGCAGCTCGGCGTGACGCTCACATCACTGGGTATCGGCGCGCTCGGCGAGCACGCGCTCGTCAAGGCGTTCGACCCGGCGATGGCGACGATCATCGCGATCCTTCTTGCGTATCTAATCCTGACGTTCGCGCACGTCGTCGTCGGCGAGCTCGTGCCGAAGGGCGTCGCGTTACGGCACTCCGAAGGAACGGCGCTGTGGGTTTCGGCGCCGGTGCGCGCGTTCTTCACCGTGTTCGAGCCGATCATCTGGGCGCTGCGCGTCACGAGCGACGGACTCCTTCGCCTCTTCGGGGTCGAGCCGCCCGGTGCGGAACGCGACGTGCTCTCAGAGGCTGAGCTGCGGATGCTCGTGTCGCGCTCGACGCAGCAGGGCGAGATCGAAGAGGAAGAGCAGGAGATGATCGACAAGGTCTTCGTCTTCGGCGACAAGGACGCTGCGAGCGTCATGGTCGCGCGGCCCGACGTCGTCGCGCTCTCGGTCGACATGCCGCCCGAGGATGCCGTCGCCGCAGTGCTCGACTCGCCGTACACGCGCTACCCGGTCTACCGTGAGACGCTTGACGACATCTCCGGCGTCCTCCACGTGCGCGATCTCTTTGCAGCAATGCACGAGCGCGGGCTCGACGAGCTGCACCTCGACCAGCTCCTACGCCCCGCGTACATCGTCCCCGAGACGAAGGATCTCGCGTCGCTCCTGCAGGACTTCCGCCGCACGAGCAACCACTTCGCGATCGTCGTCGACGAGTACGGCGCGATGGTCGGCATCTGCACGCTCGAGGACCTGATCGAGGAGATCGTCGGCGAGATCGAAGACGAGTTCGACGTCGCCGAGGAGCCGATCGTCCAAGTCGACGAGGACACGTACCGCGTCGACGGCATGTTCCCGATCGAGGAGTTCAACGAGCGCTTCGGGACCGACCTACCGGACGAGGACTACCACACGGTCGCGGGCTTCGTCTTCGGCCAGCTCGGTCGCGCGCCCGAGCCGGGCGACGACGTCCCGCACGACGGGCTGCGCTTCGACGTCCTCGAGGTGGAGGGGAACCGCATCGAGCGGCTCGCAGTCACCTTCCTCAAGCGGCCTGAACGCCGGCGGGAGCCGGAAGAGCTCCTCGACCCCGAGGACGAGGTCGAATAGCGCCTTTTTAGGCGTTTAGGCCGTATCCGGCCGGGCCGCGAGGCCGTTGACTGCATAGCCCCTCCTTGTCCGGAAACGGCAAAGGAGAGAACACATGAGGAAGATCGGCACAGCGGCCGGCTTGGCCGCACTGACGATCATCGTCGCCGTGGTCAGCGGGGCCGCCTTGGCCAATGGAAACCGCGGCGACGCGAAGCCGGAATCCGCCTCCAGTGGGTCGAACCAGAGCGAGCCCGCGGCGAAGGTCTACATCTGCCACGCCACGGGGTCGGCGTCGAACCCGTACGTGCTCATTCACGTGAGCTCGCACGCGCTTCCCGCGCATACAGGCCATCAGGACGGTCGCGACATCGTGCTCGGTTCGTCGCCCGGTGCCTGCCCGCAGCCTGCAACGACGCAGAGCGTGAAGGCCGCGGAGCAAACACAGACGCCGCCTTCGGCGCCCGCGCAGTCACAATCGCAGGAGCCGAGCAACAACGCTGCACCGGTGTCGAACGCGAACGAGCCTCAGAACGAGGCCGCTGACGCCTCGGAGCAGAGCGAGGCCTCGAAGCAGGGCGAAGCATCGGACCAGAATGAGTCAGCAACGGACGAAGACAACTCCGCCTCAGAGCAGGGCGAGGCGGCGGACCAGAATGAGTCCGCAAAGGACGAAGGCCAGTCTGAGTCCGAGCAGCATGCGCAGAGTCACGACGTCAACGGCGACAACCACAGCGGCGACAGTCACGGCGACGGACAGCAGCACGTGTCCGACAAGTCGGGCGACTAGCCGCCTTCCAACTCCAAGGGTTCGATCTCGCCGCCTGTAACCACCCAGGCGGCGAGATCGTTCTCGCGGACCGAGTAGATGAGGTACGGCTTGCCGGCCCAGAGCCCGATGTTCTCGACATCGGTGCGCGACGGCCGCGGCGGCGACGAGAGATGCGAATGGACGACGGCCTGCTCGAGGTTCGTGTCGCCGATGTCGGCCCAACGCTCGGGGTCGAGGTAGAGCTCGAAGCGATACGGCGACGCAGCGGCGTTCGTTGCCGGCACGTACTCGACCGCGCGGTTGCCATCGAGGAGCAGCAGCCCGCACGACTCGTTCGGCGCCTCGACCTGCGCGTGCTCGACGATCTGCGCGCGGACGTCCGAGGGAACTACCACCACAGCGAACGCTCCATCGACTTCTCGACGTCGTCGCTCGACCAGAAGTCGGCGCTCAGGTACTTCCAGCCGGCGTCGGCGAGGATGCAGACCACGACGCCTTCGTCGAGCTCGGCGGCGAGCTTGCGCGCGACGTGCACGACCGCGCCCGCGGAGACGCCGGCGAAGATCCCTTCGAGGTCGAGCAGTGCGCGCACGCCGGCGACCGACTCCTCGTTCGACACGAGCACTTTTCGATCGAGCTTCGACACGTCGAGGATCGGCGGCACGTAGCCGTCTTCGAGCGAGCGCAGCCCCATCACCGGATCGCCGGGCAGCGGCTCGGCCGCGGCGACGACGACGTCCGGGAAGCTCTCGCGCAGCCGCGCCCCGGCGCCCATGAGCGTGCCGCCGGTGCCGAGCCCTGCGACGAGCACGTCGACGCGGTCGAGCGCGGCCGCGATCTCGGCCCCGGTCCCCTCGTAGTGCGCGCGCGGATTCGCCGGGTTCGCGTACTGGAACGGCATGAACCAGCGCGGATCCTCCTCGGCCATAGCGAGCGCGAGCCGCACGGCGCCGTTCGACCCCTCTTCAGCGGGCGACTCGACGATCGACGCGCCGTACAGCTGCAGCAGACGGCGACGCTCCTGGGTCGCGTTCGCCGGCATCACACACGTGAGCGGATAGCCCTTGAGCTTCGCGACGAGCGCGAGCGAGATGCCGGTGTTGCCGCTCGTCGGCTCGAGCAGCTCGCGGCCGGGCTCGAGCTCGACGTCGTCGAGCATCGCCTTCGCGACGCGGTCTTTGATCGAGCCGGTCGGGTTCTGGCCTTCGAGCTTGGCGTACAGGCGGACGCCGTTCGGCGCGAGGTGGCGCAGCTCGACGAGCGGCGTGTTGCCGATCAGTCCGAGGATGTCCACACGTAGACCGTCGGGCAGAGCTTTCCGAGCATCTGGTAGATGCCCCACACGAGCCCCGTGAACGCGGCCTCGGCCTGCGGTCCTGTGAAGCCGCCGCGCCGCAGGCGCGCGATTTCGAGCAAGTCCTGGGTCGGGTTCCAGCTTCCCTCCTCGATCATCGCTTCGCGCCATTCCGTGCCCAGCCTGTCCACGGAGCGGAGGACGAGGCCGGCTGCCTCGGCGGCCCCTTCGAGCACGTCGGCGTCGAACGTCTTCATGGCACCCGCATGTGCGAGCTCGGCGCGCTCCTTTGGCTCGAGCCGCTCGGTCGCGAGTGTGACGTACGCGAGCAGCGCGCCGCCGGGCTTGAGCACGCGCGCGCACTCGGCGAGGCCGCGCGCAGCGTCGACGTGCACGAGGACGTCTCGGCACCAGATCCAGTCGACCGCGTCGTCGGCGAGCGGCAGGTGTTCGAGCGCTCCCTGCACGACCTGCACGTCGACACCGGCTTCCGTGACCGCCGCCTGCGCGAGCTCGATGTGCTGCTGCACCGGGTCGAGTGCGATCGCGCGCACGCCGAAATCGCGTACGAGTCTGATCGCGTGCTTGGCGTCGCGTGCGCCTGCGTCGAGCACGAGGTCGCCGGGCTTCGGGTCGAGCGACGCGAACATCTCGAAGAGCGAGTCGAGCCCACGCGGCTCGAGGCTGCGCTGCAGCGCCTCGTTCAGCTCAGACTCGTCGGCCCAGAGCTCGTAGAGCTCCTGAGCCGTGCGCGCCAAAATCAGCCTCCGGCCATCGCCGGCAACAGGATCACGGTGGATCCGTCGTACACCGGTGTGTCGAGACCGTCGAGCGTGCGCACGTCCTCGCCTTCGACGTAGACGTTCACGAACGGCGCGATCTCGTCCTCCTCGACGAGCTGCGACCGCAGCCCGGGGAAGCGGTGCATCAGGTCGTCGAGCAGCTCGCGCACGGTGCCGCCTGCGGCGTTCACCTGGCGCTCGCCGCCGGTCTCGTTGCGCAGCGTCGGCGGAATGCGAACGGTCTTCATGCGTGCGTCGGCCTCCCTTGGCAGAACTCGACGTAGTCGATGTACTCGGTGATGGTCGGATGCTCGCCGCACACCGGGCAGTCCGGGTCGCGGCGCAGCGTGACCTCGCTGAACTCGGCGGCAAGCGCGTCGAAGAGCAGCAGCCGTCCCGCAAGAGATTCGCCGATGCCGAGCGCGAGCTTCAGCGCCTCGCTCGCCTGCAGCGAGCCGATGATGCCGGGCAGCACGCCGAGCACGCCGCCCTCGGCGCAGCTCGGTGCGAGCTCCGCCGGCGGCGGCGTGGGGAAGAGGCAGCGGTAGCACGGTGCGCCCGGCGCGAATACCGTCACTTGCCCTTCGAAGCGATAGATCGATCCGTGCACGACGGGCAGCTCGTGCCACACCGCGGCGTCGTTCACGAGATAGCGCGTCGGGAAGTTGTCGGCGCCGTCGACGATCACGTCCCAGCCGTCGGCGAGGATCCGGTCGACGTTCTCCGACGTGAGCCGCTCGCGATACGTCTTGACGTTCACGTCGGGGTTGAGCGCCTCGATCGTCGCCTTTGCGGAGTCGACCTTCCAGTCGCCGAGCGTCTCGGTCGAGTGCGCGATCTGGCGCTGCAGGTTCGTGGCGTCGACGCGGTCGTCGTCGACGATGCCGAGCGTGCCGACGCCGGCCGCGGCGAGATAGAGCGACGCGGGCGAGCCGAGGCCGCCGGCGCCGATGAGGAGCACGCGCGCGTCGAGCAGCTTCAGCTGTCCCTCTTCCCCGACCTCGGGGATGAGGAGATGCCGGCTGTAGCGCTGGCGCTTCGCGCCGTCGAGTGAGCGCGGCAGCTCCGTCGGGAATCCGTTGCGCTTCCAGTCTGTGTACCCGCCGGCGAGCGAAGCGACGTTCTCGTAGCCCAGCTCCTCGAGCGTCTTCGCTGCGAACACGGAGCGGTTGCCCGCAGCGCAATAGAGGACGATGCGCTGCGACTTGTCCGGAGCGGCCTGCTCGATTCGCGATTCGAGGAATCCACGCGGGATGTGGATCGCGCCGGGGATCCGTCCCTCGGTCCACTCGTCGAGCTCGCGGACGTCGACCAGGAGTCCGTCTTGGGCGCCGGCGGCGTCCACCTCGTCGATCTCGGACCGGATCTGTGCCAGGAGGTCGCGATAGTTCGGCATGACTATCCGAAAGATAGCGAGACGGCGCCTGGCTAGGCTCATTTGCGATGAGCCCCCGCCAGAGAGTTCTCGCCATCGTCGGTCTGGCGGCGGTAGCTGTTGTCGCCGCGACGGTCGGAATTGCGTACCTCCAGGCGCGCGGCCCGTCCACGGGAACGACGGCGCGCGCGGGCTCGCCGCCGCTCGAGCTCGACTTCGGCCTGCGCACGGATCCGGAGGCGCGCGCGCTCGCGCGCGCGGAGATCGTCTACAACGACCACCACGCCGCCGCTGCGGCGAAGGTGTTCGCGCGCTACGATTCGCTCGAGGCGCAAATCGGCAGCGCGTTCGCCACGTGGCCGGCGCACGGGCTCGACACGCTCAAGCGCATCGTCGCCGCGCATCCGAGCAGCGCGCTCGCGGAGCTGCACCTCGGGCTTGCGTATTACTGGTCGGGTCGCGACGCCGATGCGGTGACGGCGTTCCGCCGCACCGAGGCGCTGGAGCCGAACACGCCGTACGCGCTCAGCGCGGCGTCCATCCTCCATCCGAACATGCCGCGCCAGCCGCTGCCGCTCTTCGTGCCGAGCTCGCCGCAGCCGGACGTGACGACGATCGCCGCGTTGCGCGTGCGCGCGCTCGGTCACGACGTCGCCGCGCGCATCTACTACGGGCTCGCGTTGCAGCGGCTCGGCCGCCCGATCTCCGCGGAACGCGCCTTCGCCTCTGCCGCGGCGATCGCGCCGAACGATCCCGAGGCGCTCGCCGCCGCAGCGGTCGGCCGCTTCTCGAAGGACCATCCCGCGAACGCGTTCGCGCAGCTCGGGCCGCTCGTACAACGTTTTCCACATGCCGCCGTCGTCCGCTTCCACCTCGGCTATCTGCTCGTCTGGATCGGCGCGCGCAAACAGGCTGCAAAGGAGCTGGAGCTCGCCCGTGCGGATGCTCCCGGCTCGGTCTATGCCCGGTACTCGGCGACGCTGTTGGCCGCGCTCGGGCATGGGACCAGGTAGGTCGAATATGAGCCGAACGGCCTATGGCGCCCCGTCCGATCCGACAGGCATAGTGCGGCATCTCAAGTGAGGGGAGGCACATGAGCGCAGGGGTTGAGGGACGGGCCGTCCGGGACGTCGCCGACATCCTCGAGACCGACGAGGCGCGGCATCTGCTCGAAGCGGCGACCGCCCAGGGCTCGCTGAGCACCGACGAGATCGCACTCGCGCTCGACGAGCTGGACCTCGACGCAGGACTGCTCGACGACTTCTACCACGCGCTCGAAGAGATGCAGATCGACGTGACCGGTCCGGCCATGGATGTCGAAGAGGAAAAGGAAATCGTTGCCGAAGCGCGCGAGATCTCGACCGACTCGCTGCAGCTCTTCCTCATGGACATCGGCAAGGTCGACCTCCTCACCGCCGCGCAAGAAGTGGAGCTGGCGAAGCGCATTGAACGCGGCGATCACGGTGCGAAGCAGGAGATGGTCGAGGCGAACCTTCGCCTCGTCGTCTCGATCGCGAAGCGCTACCGAAACCAGGGCCTGCCGTTCCTCGACCTCATTCAGGAGGGAACGATCGGGCTCGTGCGCGCGGCGGAGAAGTTCGACTACCGCAAGGGCTTCAAGTTCTCGACGTACGCGACGTGGTGGATCCGGCAAGCGGTCGCGCGCGCGCTTGCGGACAAGGCGCGCACGATCCGCATGCCGGTGCACGTCGTCGAGAAGCTGAACAAGATCGTGCGCTCCGAGCGCAAGCTGCGCTCCGAGCTGTGCCGCGAGCCGTACCCGCACGAGATCGCGATCGATCTCGACCTACCCCTCGACGAGGTCGAGGCGATCATGCGCAGCGCGCAAACGCCGGTCTCGCTCGAGAAGCCCGTCGGTGACGAAGAGGAGTCCGAGTTCGGGCACTTCCTCCAGGACGAGAAGATGCCGCTACCGGATGAGGCGGCCGAGGTCGCGATGCGCAAGGAGACGCTGCGGAAGATCCTCGGGACGCTGACGCACCGCGAGCGCCGCGTGCTCGAGCTGCGCTACGGGCTCGACGGCGAGCATCCCCGCACGCTTGACGAGGTGGGGCGGACGTTCAACGTCACGCGCGAGCGGATCCGGCAGATCGAGAACCAGTCGCTGAAGAAGCTCCGCGCGCTCGCCGACTCGCACAGCCTCAAAGACGTCGCGTAGAGACACGTCCCGCGACCAGGTCGCGACCTAGTCGCGACCTGGTCGCTGCCTCTCTCTGTAGAGTCCGGCGCCGTGGACCAGACGTGGCAGTCGGAGCTGCAGGAGTTCATCGCGATCCCGTCCGTGAGCGCGGATCCCGCGCACCGCGAGGACGTGAAGCGCGCGGGCGAGTGGGCGGCGGAGTTCATCCGCTCGAAGCTCGGCGGCACCGCGCAGCTTACGCCGTTCGGCGAGAAGGAGCTCGTGCTCGGCGAGGTGCGCGCGTCCCACGACGCTGACAGCGCCCCGACCGTCCTCGTCTACAACCATTTCGACGTCCAGCCGCCCGCGCCGCTCGATCTCTGGGAGACGGATCCCTTCACGCTGACGATCAAGGACGAGTGGGCCTACGCGCGCGGCGTCACCGACGACAAAGGCCAGCTGTACATCATGTTGAAGGCCGCGCAGAAGCTCGTCGACGCGAAGGCGCTTCCGATCAACATTCGCTTCGCCTTCGACGGCGAGGAGGAGATCGGCGGCACGACGATCGTCGACTGGCTCGGGATCGACGACCGCGGCGCCGACGCCGGGATCATCTTCGACGGCGGCATGGCGGAGATCGACCGCCCGGAGCTCGGCCTTGCGACGCGCGGCCTGATCGCGTTCGACGTGAAGGTGACGACGGGCGAGCGCGACCTCCACTCGGGCATGTACGGCGGCGCTGCGTTGAACGCGATCCACGTGTTGATGACGTGCTTCCAGGCTGTGCTCGCAGGACCGGACGGCCGGCTCCCCGATCCGCTGCGCCAGGGGATCTCGCCCGTGCCGCAGGTCGAGCTCGACAGCTGGAAGGACCTCTCGCCTGGTGCGACGGAGCTGCAGAAGCAGGGTGCGCGTCCGCTCGACGCGAAGGCTGCGGATGAGTTCTGGCTGCGCACGACGTCCGAGCCGTCCGCGGACGTGAACGGGATCATCGGCGGCAAGCCGGGCGTGCGGAACACGACACTGTCGGTCCACGCTTCCGGCGAGTTCACGATCCGGCTCGCGCCCGGCCAGCGGGTGGATGTGATCGGCCCAGTCGCGGAGAAGCTTGTGCGTGACGCCGCACCGGCAGGCGCGGACGTCGATGTGAAGTGGAAGGGGTCGGATCCCGGTCAGATGAAGCCGGACGCGCCGGCGATTCAGCTCGGCCTCGATGCGTTCGAGCAGGTGCTCGGCGTGCGGCCGCGCCTCGTCCGCGGCGGTGGGACGCTGCCGATCATGCCCGCGCTCGAGCACAAGGGGATCCCGACCGTGCTCACGGGCTTCGGCCTACCGCAGTCGAACGTCCACTCGCCGAACGAGCGCTTCCTCGTGCGCTATTTCAAGCAGGGCGTCGACACCGCCGCCGCGCTGTACACAAAGCTCGGCGAACTACCCCGCTAAGGCACCGCTTGCGGTGCCGACCTCAGGACGCGCGGGCTTTGCTCGCGCGTCCGTCTGAAATGACCGGTCGACCCGACCGAACCTTCCACGGCAACGCCACGAAGCGTTACTCGTTGTGCCCGGCGTGGTTGCAGTCGAGCCACGAATGCCCGAACGCGCGCATAGCGCCGATGATCGGCAGGAGCGCCTCGCCCTTGTCCGTGAGCGAGTACTCGACGCGCGGCGGCGACTCCGGATAGCTCTGCCGCGCGACGATGCCCTCCTGCTCGAGCGCGCGCAACCGCTCGGCGAGCGTCCGCGGGCTGATGCCTGAGCACGACCGCTCGAGTTCCGAGAATCGGCGCGGCCCTTCGGAGAGATCGTGGACGAGCAGCGCAGTCCACTTCGCGCCGATGATCTCCGAGCAAGCGGCGACGGCGCACGTCGTCGCCTCGTGCACGGGGTTCATGGTCCGAACGGCCACCTCTTGATTGTACGACTACCAGGGAGGGGGGTTGTAGACCCAGCGGCCGGCGACCATCGTGGCCACCACCTCGAGCGCGCGGAGGTCGGTTCCTTCGG
>DASSXM010000124.1:0-11590 GCA_035703805.1 Gaiellaceae bacterium
CCGCGACGAGGCCGAGCAAGACGGGAAACGACAGAAGGCCGAGCCAATGCAGCGCTGGGACGGCTGCAAGCAGCGGCGCGCGCAGCGCGTCGCTGCCGATCAGGGTGCGGCGCGATCCGACAGCCGCCACCGCCGTGCCGGAGAAGGTGCCGAGAATCGCCGCCGGGAGGAGCTGGACCGCGAGGACCAGGCCCATTCGCACCGTCGAGCCCGTGGTGGCGAGCACGAACCACGGCAGCGCCACCGTCGTCATGTTCGTCCCGGTCAGGGAGATGAACCGGGCGAGCACGACGGCGGTGAGCTGGCGGTTCCGAAGCACGACGTCAAGATAATAGGATGGATATCCTTCTTTGTAAAGTGAGACCATGCCGAAGGTCAGCCGAGAGCACGCCGAAGCGCGCCGCGAGCAGATCCTCGGCGGCGCGCGCCGCTGCTTCGCCCGCTGGGGCTACGACGGCGCGACCGTGCCGCGGCTGGAGCGCGAGATTGGCCTCTCGCACGGCGCGATCTTCAACTACTACCCGTCGAAGCTCGATCTCTTCCTCGCGCTCGCGAAAGAGGATCACACGCGCTTCCACGAGATCTGGCACAGGGAGGGCTTCGAAGGGCTCGCCCGGCACATCGCTGATGCGGACCCGGCGTGGCTCAGCATCTACCTCGAGCTACATCGGAGGCTGTACACCGACGCCTCGCTGCGCAAGAAGTGGCGTGCGCTTCGACTCGAGGAGCCGCCGCCGGCGACCGACGAGCGTGCGCTCGTCCTCGCGATCCTCAACGGGCTCGTGTTCGCGCGAGCCTCCGGCGCTGAGGTCGACGTCGAGCCGATCCTGCGGCTAACGAAGAAGCTGTTCGACCGATAGGTCGTCGGTGCGGCGCGGCGGACGCACCTCGCGCCAGGTGCACTGGTCGGGATCCTTGTCGGGGCGGAAGCGGATGAGCCGTGTGCCGTGGCGGAAGCGGCGCTTCTCGAGCTTGTCGTAGCGAACTTCGACGACGAGCTTCGGCTTCAGCGCCTCCTCCTCGAGCCCGTTCGTGCCCCAGCGGTTCGGCTCGGAGAAGCGGCGGTCGCTCTTCGGATCGAGCAGCGGGAGAACGAGCGCGGCGATTTCGTCGTGTTTCTTCGCCGCGACGGCGCACGAGCCGACGTAGTCGAGATGTCCGTCGTCGGCGTAGAGACCGAGTAGCAGCGTTGCGATCGTCTTGCGTCCGCCCGCCTTCCAGCGCAGACCGGCGACGACGCAGTCGGCGGTCTTGTGCGGCTTCACCTTGACGACGCCGTCGCGCGAGCCTGGGAGGTAGGGGAGTCCGAGCTTCTTCGCGATCACGCCGTCGAAGCCCGCCGCCTGCAGCGTCTGCAGCCAGTCGCGTCCCTGCTCGACGTCGTCGGACACCGGTGAGAGCGGGATTCCGTTCGCGACCTTCTCGAGCTCGACGCGCCGCTTCTCGATCGGGCGCTCGTGCACGGGCTTGCCCTTCCAGAGCAGCAGGTCGAATGCGACGAACGTCGAAGGGATCTCGGCGGAGAGCTTGCGCACGCGGCTCTCGGCGGGATGGAGGCGCATCTGCATCGCGTCGAAGTCGAGTGCGCCGCCGCGCGAAATAACGATTTCGCCGTCGAGCGCCGAGTGGGGCGGAAGCAGCTCGCCTACTTCGCGCAGCTCGGGGAAGTACCGCAGGAGCGGCCGCCCGTTGCGCGACCAGAGCGCGAGCTCGCCGCCGTCGTTCTCGAGCACGCCGCGGAATCCGTCCCACTTCGGCTCGTATCGCCACCCGCCGCCGGACGGCAGCTCGGACACGAGCTCGGCTTCCATCGGCGGAAACGGAACGTTCGGCCCGGGCGCGTCTGCCACGCCCCGACCCTAGTTATTTCAGCCAGGGCGCGAGGAAGCCCTCGATCTCGCGGCAGCCGCGAGGACGCTCGAGCCGCGCGCGCACGATCTTGTTCTCGACGACGACGAGCGTCGGGAGCGTGTCGATCTCGAAACGCTCGACGAGGTCCGGCCGCTGCTCGCGATCGACGGTGTACATCGTGAACGTGCCATGGTTGCGGCGCCGCTGCAGCACCTGGGCGATGAACCCCTCGACCCGCCGGCACGAGCCGGACACGGACGAGGTGAAGAACACCAGGCCGGGCTTCTCGGTTGTGGCTACTGCGGACATTCGGGGGAGTGCGATGGTTTTGCCCGCGCGCATGTGCGTCCAAACCTCGCAACCCGTACAGAGGCGTGGCGTCTAAGGTCGGAGAGTGAAGAGGGTCGCGGTCACGGGGCTCGGCGCGGTGACGCCGATTGGGAACGACGCGCCGTCGACGTGGCAGGCCGCCCTCGCCGGCAAAAGCGGCGTCGACTTCATCCGTTCGTTCGACGCGAGCGAGTACCCGGTCCGCATCGCGGCCGAGGTGAAGGACTTCGATCCAGCGACCGCCGGCGAGCGGCGGGAGCTTCGCAATCTCGACCGCAACGTCGTCCTCGCGCTCGCGGCCGGCCGGGAGGCGGTCGCCGACGCGAAGCTCGACGGTGCGTACGACGCGGGCCGTGTCGGCATCCTCTTCGGTACTGCGATCGGCGGCTTCCTCGGGATCATGGAGCAGCACGACGTGCTGCGCGAGCGCGGGCCGTCGCGCGTCATGCCGACGTTCATCCCGAGCGTCCTGCCCGACGCGGCGAGCGGGCAGCTCGCGATCTCGCTCGGCTTCCGCGGCCCTAACTACGCGCCGGTATCCGCGTGCGCGACCGGATCGCACGCGGTCGGCGAAGCGGCTGAGCTCATCAAGCGCGGCGACGCGGACGCCGTGCTCGCAGGCGGCGCCGAGGCGTGCATGCACCCACTGATCCTCGCCGGCTTCTGCGCGATGCGCGGCCTCGTCGCGGAGGAGGAACAGCCGTCGCGCGCGTCGCGTCCGTTCGATGCAACGCGCGCCGGGTTCGTCATGGGCGAGGGCGCGTGCGTGCTCGTGCTCGAGGAGCTCGAAGCCGCGCGTGCGCGCGGCGCGCGCGTGTACGCGGAGATCCTCGGCTACGGCGCGTCGAACGACGCGCACCACATGGCGCAGCCGGATCCCGAGTCCGTCGGCGTGAAGGAGATGATGCTGCGCGCACTCGCGAGCAGCGGCGTCGAGCCCGACCAGGTCGGCTACATCAACGCGCACGGCACGTCGACGCCGCTCGGCGACCTTGCGGAGACGAAGGCGATCAAAGAGGTCTTCGGCGAGCACGCGTACTCGCTCGCCGTCTCGTCGACGAAGTCGGTCACCGGCCACTGCTTCGGAGCGGCGGGCGCGATCGAGGCGATGATGTGCGTGCTCGCGATCCATGACGGCGTGCTCCCGCCGACGATCAACTACGAGCATCCCGATCCCGAGTGCGATCTCGACTACGTGCCGAATGAGAAGCGCACGGCGCGCGTCGATGTGGCATTGTCGAACGCGATGGGTCTCGGGGGACACAACGGCTGCGTCCTAGTGGGGAGGGTGGAATGAGCTTCGTGGTCGAGGACGCGGTGGAGAAGTACGCGGAGGAGCACTCGACGCCGGCGGCCGACCTCTTCAACCGGCTCGCGGCGGAGACGCGCGAGTCGCAGACCCGCCCACAGATGATGGTCGGCCAGCTCGAGGGGGCGTTCCTCTCCTTCGTCGTCCAGCTCGCCCGGCCGAAGCTCGTGCTCGAGCTCGGCACGTTCACCGGCTGGTCGTCGATCGCGATGGCCGGGGCGCTGCCGCCGGGCGGCAAGATCATCACGTGTGACGTGAACGAGGAGACGAGCGCGATCGCGCGCCGCTACGCGGAGGAGGCGGGCGTCGCAGACCGCATCGAGTACGTGCTCGGACCCGGCCTCGACTCGATCGCCAAGCTCGACGGGCCGTTCGACCTCGTCTTCATCGACGCCGACAAGCCGGGCTACATCGACTACTACGAAGCGGCGCTGCCGAAGCTCGCGGACGGCGGCGTGATCATGGCCGACAATACGCTCTCGTCGGGCCGCGTGCTCGATCCCGCCGGAAACGAGATGGCAGAGGCGATCACCCGCTTCAACGACCACGTGCGCGCGGATGCGCGTGTCGACTGCGTCGTGCTGACGGTTCGCGACGGGATCACGATGATCCGGCGACGCTCGCCGCAGTCAGCTCGCTGAGCGAGCCGAGCACGACGTCCGCCTGCGCGAGCGCCTCGTCGTCCGGCGGATAGCTCGAGTTCGGGATCGCGAGCACGCGCATGCCCGCCGCCTTCGCCGAGCGGATCCCGCCGTGCGAGTCCTCGATCGCGGCGCACCGTTTCGCGGCGATCCGGAGGCGGCGCGCTGCCTCGAGGTACACGTCTGGCGCCGGCTTGCCGTGCGCGACCTCTTCGGACGAGACGGTCGCAGCGAAGTACGGCGCGAGGCCCGCCTGCTCGAGCGCGGTATCGATGAGCTCGCGGTTCGACGACGACGCGAGGCCGAGCGGGAACTCTCCGGCGACGCGCCGGACAGCGTCGACCGCGCCGGGGATAAGCGGCAAGTGCTCCATATACGCATCAAGCATGCGATGCACGACCTCGGCGTTGATCTCCGCGGGCTCGTCGGAGATGCCCGCGCTCTCGTGCAGGTAGCGGGACCACTCGGTGGAGCTCATGCCCATCATCGCGCGCTGTACCTCGGCGTCGTAGCGCCCGCCGCGCTCGCGCACGTACTCCTCGCGCACGGCGTCCCACACCTCCTCCGACTGGAGCAGCACGCCGTCCATGTCGAAGATGACGGCCTCGATCACAGCGAGTGGTAGCTGCGATCCCGGTACATCAGCGTGCTGCGCGACGGTCCGTGCGCGACGGTGACGACGTCGGCGATGAAGAACGTGTGGTCGCCGGCGTCGTGCTCCGCACGCGTGCGCGCTTCGATCCAGCCGAGCGCACCCTCGATGAGCGGCGCGATCGTTCCCTCACGCGTCGCGACTCCGTCCCAATGTGCGATCGGCGGCCGGCCGGCCGCGAAGCGACGGGCGAGCTCTTCCTGTTCGGAGCCGAGCAGGCTGACCGCGAACGCGCCGGCGCGGCGCACGAGCTCGTAGCTCGACGCCTCCTTGCCGATCGACACGCCGATGAGCGGAGGCTCGAGCGAGAGCGAGACGAGTGAGGAAATCGTCACGCCCATCCGGTTGCCGTCGTGATCGACCGTGAGCACGGCGACGTTGTGCGGCACGAACCGCATCAGGCCGCGCAGGTCTTCGCCGCCGTCCACGGCGTCATCCTAGGCGGCGCGTTAGGGGTGGTTGATCCAGCTGGCGACGCCGCCGTGGTGCGAGCAGGTCCCGGAGGCGTGTTCCGAGTAGCTGTACGTGTTGTCGCGGCACTTCGCTGTTGCCCCGGCCGGATCGGTCGACGGGCTGTGCACGCAATGTCCGCTGACGTTCTTGTAGTACCCGCGACTGCACGCTGCGCCGGCGTGATGCGCGGATGCGCTCCCGGCGGCGCCGAACGCGACGAGCGCGGCAGCAACAAGGGCCGCCGCAGACCTGGCCCGTTGGGACATGGGTCGATCCTGCTCCTCCGCGGTGCTGTTGTCTAGGAGCTAGATTCGCGGCGTGAGCCTGACGAGCATGCTCTTCTGCATGGCACGGATTAGTCCCGACGCTGGGCAATTACGCGTGGGCCTTCCGCGATGGGCAAGCGACTGGTTCGAAAGAGCATCGGCCGTGCGTGGGGGCGCCCCCGGGCGCGTAACGAGCGCAAGGGCCGCCAGCCCCATCTGACCTTGCGGCTGGTCCCGCTCCCCGCGTAACCCGCGCGGTCTAAGACCCGTTCACTTTCTCCAGTGGACCACCGGCGTCCGCTGGAGCAGGACGGACCGCCGGGCCGGCCTAGCCGAGAGGAGCTCGACACCGGACATCGGAGACGCTGCAATTTAAAGCGGCGGAGGTGGGATTCGAACCCACGAGCCCGCGAGGGCTAACGGTTTTCAAGACCGTCCCGTTCGACCGCTCCGGCACCCCGCCGCGCGGTGACGGTACCGGGCTACGCGCTCCGCTGCTTGCGCCGCTCGAGCTCTGCTTGCGCCTTCTCCGCGAGTTCGCGCAGATGCCGTGCATTCGCGTATGCGCGCTCCCGTTGGGCCTTACGCTCAGCTGTCAGCTTCTTCGCCATCGTCCTCCGCGAGCAATGCCTCGATGTCGAGCAACGTCTGTGCGATATCACTCACGTTGAATAGTAGGCCGACGATCTCGTCGCGCGAGATGAGTCCCTCGTCCACGCCCGAAGCCTGGCTGCAAGCACGCAGCTTGGCAAGACGTCAGTTCCGGACGCGTTCGGGCGCGCCGTACGCACGCAGGACGTCGGGAACGTCGCCCTGGAAGTTCTCGAGGATCGCGAGCAGCCAGCGATCGGTGACGGCGGTTCCGTTCAGCGCATGCGGTGTGTCGAGGCTCTTGCCTTCGGTGCGATAGCGCACGCCCGAGCGGCGCGCCTGGTAGTCGGTCGTGTTCGAGCACGACGTGATCTCGCGATAGCGCTGTTGGGACGGGAACCACGCCTCGATGTCGTAGCGCTTCGCGGCCGCGGTGGAGAGATCGCCGGCGGCGGTGTTCACGACGCGATACGGCAGACCGACTTCCTGTACGAGCGACTCCTCGATCGCGAGCATGCGCTCGTGCTCGTCCCACGACGCGTCCGGCGTCGTGTACACGACCATCTCCACCTTCTGGAACTGGTGCACGCGGAACATCCCGCGCGTGTCTCTTCCCGCAGCGCCGGACTCGCGGCGGAAGCACGAAGAGAACGCGCAGTAGCGGATCGGCAGCGCTTCGAGGATGTCGCCCATGTGCATGCCGACGAGCGGCACCTCCGACGTTCCGACGAGGTAGAGGCCGTCCTCGGGCACGGCGTAGTAGTCGCTCTTGTCGGACGGGAAGAAGCCGGTGCCGTACATCGCCTCTTCGCGCACGAGCACGGGCGGGATCACCGCCGTGAATCCCTCCGCCGTCAGCCGGTCGAGCGCGAGCCGGTAGAGCGCGAGCGCGACGAGCGCGGAGTCGCCGACAATGAATCCGAAGCGGGAGCCGGACACACGCGCAGCGCGCTCCATCTCGAAGCGGCCGATGTCTGTGGACTCCTTCGGATCGGCGAGCGTGGGCGGCTCGCCGACGCGGCGCACCTCGACCGCGTCGTCCTCGGTCATGCCGTCGGGCACGGACGCGTCGGGAGGATTCGGGACGCGCCCGAGCGCGTCGTCGCGCACAGCTTCGGCGGCCGCGAGCTCCTGCTCTGCGCGCTGTAGCTCCTCCTTCACGCCGCGCAGCGCCTCCTGCTGCTCGGGCGTCGGCTTGCCCTTGAGCTTCGTCTGCGCGCGCAGCTCGTCGACGCGCGGCACGAGCGCGCGCCAGCGCTCGTCGGCTTCGAGCAGCTCGTCGAACGCCTCCGCCGCGCCGCGGCGCGCGAGCGCGATCCGGAACGCGTCGGGATCGTGCCGGGCGGCGCGCAGGTCGATCATGCGCGGGACTCTACGTATGCCTCCAGCAGGGAAGCGACCCCTTCCTCGTCCACGGAGGGAACGACGAGGTCGGCGCGGCGGCGAATGTCGTCGTGGGCGTTCGCGACCGCGACGGCGAAGCCGGCCCAGTCGAGCAGCTCGCGGTCGTTCTCGCCGTCGCCGCACGCGACCGTCTGCTCGGCGGTGAAGCCGAGCCGCTCGGCGACGAACGCCAATCCGGTGCCCTTGCTCACGTTGGGGTGCGCGAACTCGAGGAAGAACGGCAGCGACTTCGAGATGAACAGACGGTCTCCGAAGCGCGCCTTCATCTCCACCTTGAGGGCGTCGAGCGCGTCGGGATCGCCGACGGCGACGAGCTTCGTCGGATCGGCGTGCAGCCATTCGTGCAGCGGACCGACGACGTGCAGCTCGATGTCCTGGAAGTCGGCGTAGCGGCGCGCCTCCGGCGTGATCGCCGCGACGTACAGCTCGTCGTCGACGTAGCAGTTGACGTGGTAGCCGGCAGCGACGACTGCGTCGATCGCCTCGAGCGCGTCTGCGCGCGGGATCGGAACGTGACGAAGGAATGCGCCCGTCGCCGGGTCGGCGACGACGGCGCCCTGGTAGCAGACGACTGGATCGTCGAGCCCGGCTTGCTCGAGATACGGGCGCACCGAGCGGAACATCCGCCCCGTGACGACGATGACGTGCGCGCCGCTCTTCCGCGTCGCCACGATCGCCGCGGCCGTGCGCGGGCGCAGGAGCGCGTCTTCGGCGATGAGCGTCCGGTCGAGGTCGACCGCGAACGCGGCGACGTCGCGCGGAAAGCCAGGCGGAAGCTCTACGGGGTGCCGCCGGTCGACTTCACCACGTACGCGGCGACGTCGGCGATCTGCTGCGACGTGAGCGACGACTTGAATGCAGGCATCGCGGCACCGCCGTTCGTCACCTGAGCGGTCACGGCGCGGTAATCCGGCTTCAGTGTGTCGAGGTTCGGGCCGACCGTCCCGGTCGAGTGTGCGGCGGCGAGCGTGTGACAGCCCGTGCAGCCGGAGCTGACGAAGATCTTTGCGCCGGCGGCGGAGTCGCCCTTCAGCTTGAAGGCGGCCACGATCGGGAACGTCGGCGCCTTCGGCAGCGCTCCGATGACCGTCTGGGGTGTCGGGCTCACGACTCCCTGGGCGCCGCAGCCTGCGAGGAGGGCGCATGAGAAGACGATGAGAATGGCCCGGCGCACGGGGCGGAACTCTATACGGCGTCATTACGATGTGAGCCGTGAAGCGCAAGAGCTACGGACGCGACGCGGGGCTCACCTTCCGGATGCTGTTCACGACCGGCCTGCTCGGCCTTCTGTACGTCATCTTCGCGGTCGTCCTCTACTCGGTGCTGAACGTCGGCCTCGCGCCGATGATCGTGATCGTCATCGGCCTCGCGTTCTTCCAGTACTACACCTCCGACAAGCTCGCACTTGCTGCATCCGGCGCAAAGATCGTCACGCCGGAGGAGGCGCCGGAGCTACACGCGATGGTGGAGCGCCTCTGCGCGATGGCCGATCTGCCGAAGCCGCGCGTCGCGATCGTCGACAGCGACGTCCCGAACGCGTTTGCGACCGGCCGTAACCCGAAGCATGCGGCGATCGCCGCGACGAGCGGCCTGATGCGCCGGCTCGAGCCGCAGGAGATCGAGGCCGTGCTCGCGCACGAGCTCTCCCACGTCGCGAACCGCGATGTCTTGATCATGACCGTCGCGAGCTTCTTCGCGATGCTCGCCGCGCTGCTCACGCGCTTCGGCCTCTACGCCGGCATGTTCGGGGGCTTCGGCGGGGGGAACCGCAACAACAACCAGAACCAGGTGCCGATCTGGCTCATCGTCTTTGCCGTCTCCGTCGTGACGTACGCGATCAGCTTCGTCCTCATCCGGACGATCTCGCGCTATCGCGAGTACGCCGCCGACCGCGGCTCCGCGCTCATCACCGGCGCGCCAGAGAACCTCATGAGCGCGCTGCAGAAGATCGCGTCCGGCATCACGACGATTCCCGATCGCGACCTGCGCGAGGTCGCCGGGATGAACGCGTTCTTCATCGTGCCGACGAACTGGCGCCAGCAGGTGGGCGAGCTCTTCATGGATCACCCGCCGATGGAGAAGCGCCTCGCCGCGCTCGCGCAGATCGCGCGCGACATGGGCCGCCCCGTCAGCTAGATCGGAGCGTCGAACAGCGCGAGCCAGCGCGTGAGGTCCTGCTCGACCGGGAGCTCCGGCTCGAGCTTCGCCTTCAGCTCGAGCTCGCGCGCGTTGTCGCGGCCCTGCTTCTCGCCGGTCGGGACGAACGGCCAGAACGTCCCGGTCTTGAAGCCGTAGATCCAGTAACTCGGACGCGTAGCGTTGCCGCCCTCGAAGCGGAATGCGGCCGCGAGCAGCTGCGCGCCGAAGCCCTTCGCCTCGAGCTCGGACGCCACCGCGTGCACGGCGGTCACTTGGTCGTCGAGATCGGGGTCGCGGACGATCACCCACTCGTAGCCGAACGAGTCCGTCTTCCGGTCGAGCTTCGACCCGGCGCCGGCCGCGACGCTCTGCAGCAGCTGCTCGATCTCCTGCTCCGCCGCCGTGAACTCGCCGGCCGAAAGCGGCTTGAAGATGACGGCGCCGACGCCTGCCGGCTTCAGCGAGCACTCGGTGTCGAGCGTTACCGCTGCGGTCGAGAGCGCGAACAGGCGCTCGCCCGCGGGGCCGCGGAGCTTCTTGCGACCGAAGAGGACGTCGCCGAGTCCCAAGCTAGGACGTCGGCGAGGCTTCCTCGCCGGCGGCGATCTCCTTCTTGTCGCCGCCCGCGCCGACCTCTGCCTTCAGCTTCGCGAGCTCCGAGTCGACCTGCGAGCTCGCCGAGATCGACGCGAGCTCGCGATCGAGCTGCGTGTCGCTCGACGTGAAGTCCTCGAGCGAGCCGGCGGCGGTGAGCTCGTCGATCGCGGACGCCCGCGCCTGGAGCTCCTCGGTCTTGTCCTTCGCGCGCTGGATCGCCATTCCCGTGTCGGCCATGTGCGAGCCGATGCCGGTTGCCGCCTCGCCGATGCGCACCTGTGCCTCCGCTGCGGAGTACTGCGCCTTGATGACTTCCTTCTGCGAGCGGAACGACTCGATCTTCGCCTCGAGCTGCTGCTGGCCGGCGACGAGCTTCTCCTGCTGATCGCCGAGCTGCTGCACCTGCGTGTCGAGACCCTGGAGCTGCTGCTGGACGGCCGCCTTCTTCTCGAGCGCCTGCCGCGCGAGGTCCTCGCGATTCGCGGCGACGGCCTGGCGCGCCTGCGACTCGAGCGTGACCACGCTCTGCTCGAGCTTCTGTGTCTGGAGCTCGAGGCGCTTCTTCGCGGTGACGACGTCGGCTACGCCGCGCTTCACGTTCTGCAGCTGCTGGAGCATCTGCTCGTACGAGTAGTCGAGCGTCTCATTCGGGTTCTCGGCCCGGTTCAGCAGCCTCGAGTACTTCGCCTTGATGATCGTCGCGGTGCGCGCCAGCAAGCCGGCCATTCGTCCTCCTCGTGGGGTCGGAAGTTAGCCTAGCGCGATGCTCGTGGAAAGGAGCATGCAGCCCGACTGGCTCTCGAACGCGTATGTCGTCGCGGACCGGGAGGGTGGGACGGCGGTCTTCGTCGACGCCGGCGCCGACATCGCGCCCCTCGTCGCCGCGGTTGAGGAATGGGAGGCGACGCCGGCAGCGATCCTGCGCACGCATTCGCATCACGATCACATCGCGCACGAGCACGAGCTGCGCGCGCGCTACGACGTGCCGGTGATTGCCGAGCCCGGCGAGTGGGAGTGGGGAGGCTTGCGCGTGCGCGGCGTCGCGACGCCCGGCCACTCCGACGACATGGTCGCGTTCGTCGTCGGCGACGAAGCGGTGTTCACCGGCGACACGCTCTTCCTCGACGCCGTCGGCGGCGGCAATTCCGATCAGGTGCGCGCGTCGGTGATGGACGTCTTCATGTCGTTCCCCGACAACATGCGCGTGCTGCCGGGGCACACGGACGAGACGACGCTCGCGCGCGAGTGGGAGGAAAACCCGTTCGTGCGCGTCTGGCGCGGAGTCGAGCCGGAGGGCAGCGAGCCCTGCTCCGTCGGCGGCGAGCCCGCGACGCTGATCGTCTGGTCGCCCGACTAC
>DASSXM010000030.1:0-17645 GCA_035703805.1 Gaiellaceae bacterium
GGCGCCGCCCGCGTCGACGACGCCGGCGTCGCGAAGCACCTGCAGCTGCTCCGGTGTGCGTGCGACCGCGGCCTCGCCCTCGCGCACGAGGGTGACGAGGAGGTCGCCGAGCGTTGTGCCGTTCGGAGCGTCCGCCTCTGCCGCTTCGGCGAGCTCGCGGATGACGGAGAGCATGGTCCCCTCCACCGGCCGGCGCACGGCGCGATACGCCGCGTCGGATGCGCCGCGCAGCGCGCGCGCAGCCAGACCGGGGTCAACGCCGTTTGTCGACTCGGCCAGCACGTCGACGGCGCCGCGCACGATCTGGGAGAAGATGACGCCGGAGTTGCCGCGTGCGCCCATGAGCGCGCCGCGCGCGACGTCACGCGCGATCGACTGGCGGTTGGACGCGTGTGAGCCCTCGACCGCCTCCGCGACCGCGCGCACCGTCATCGTCATGTTCGTGCCCGTGTCGCCGTCGGGAACGGGATAGACGTTGAGGTCGTCGATGCGGCTGCGGCTCGCCTCGAGTGAGGCGAGTGCAGAGCCGACGATGTGCTGAACGACGTCGAGATCCTGTGCGGCGCTCATGCCGTGCGGCGGACATCCTCGATGTGCACTTCGACGGAGCGTACGGGTAAACCGGTGAGCCGCGCGACCTCGTAGCCCACACGGTTGCGGATCGTCGACGCCACCTCGGCGAGATTGAGCCCATATTCGACGACGACGTGCAAGTCGATGGTGACGCCGCCTTCGGCGTCGCGGCCGATGTCGATGCCCTTCTTCACGCGCTCGGGCAGCCAGCGCAGGCCGCCCATGCCGACGACGCCGTAGCACTCACGCGCGGTCTCGCCCACGATGTGCGCGATCGCGTCGCTCGAGATGGAAACGCTTCCTTCCACGGCAGCTACTTGGACCGGGCGGGCGGTCCTAGGGTTGCGCGACGACCAACTGGCCGATCACCTCGTGGCGGGTCACCTGCACCCGGCTGAAGCCGGCCTCGCGCGCGAGGTTCTCGAGCTCCTCGTCGGTGCGGAAGTGCCCGCGGGTCGCGAGCGGATACGGCGCTGCCGGCGTGCCCTTGGCCTCCGGCGCGGTCGTGAAGATTGCGACCCGGCCGCGCTGTGGATCGAGCACGCGACGCATCTCCCGCAGGGCTCGCACCGCGTCGGCGATGAAGAAGAACGCGACGAGGGACGAGACGGCGGTGAATTCGCCGTCGGCGAATGGGAGATCTTCGGCCTTCCCGTAGACGGCAAGCGGCGCGGCAAGCTTCACCATCTCGCGACTATGGTCGAGCCCGACGACGCTGCAGCCGGTCGCCGCCTGCGCGTGCCGTAGGAAGACGCCGCCGCCGCAGCCGACGTCGAGCAGGCGGTCGTCCGGGCGGAGCGCCAGCGCCTCAAGGACGGGCGGCCATACGAAGTTGTGCACGTCGGGCGCGCCATACGTCTCGCGCGCGGTCTTGCCGTGCGGACGGCGGGCGATGCGGTCGGTCATCCGGTCGATCCGCCACTCGCGGATACGACCGACGAGGTTCAGACGGCTTTTACGACTTTGCCGGCTTTGAGGCACTTCGTGCACACGTAGGCGCGCGTGGCCTTGCCCTTGAGCATCATGCGGACGCGCTGGAGGTTCGGGTCGAAGCGGCGGTTCGTGGCCACCATCGAGTGGCTCCGGTGGTGACCGAAGCTCGGCTTCTTCCCGCAGATCGCGCATACCTTCGACATGAGCCGCGGAATGGTAGCCGAAGCTAGGTCGCTGCTTTTGCAGACGCGCGCAGCTGCGAGAAGACGTCGGCCATCTCGAGCGCGGTACGCACCGCCTCTGCGCCCTTGTCGGCGCGATCCATCGCCTGCTGAAGCGTGTCGCAGGTGAGGACGCCGAACGCGACGGGCACGCCGGTCTCGATCGCCGCGAGCTGCAGCCCGGAAGCCGCCTCGCCCGCGATGTAGTCGAAGTGCGTCGTCTCGCCGCGGATGACACAGCCCAGCGCGACGATGCACGTGTAGCGGCGCGTCTTCGCGAGTGCCATCGCGCCGAGAGGCAGCTCGAACGCGCCGGGTACGGCCATCACGGTGACGAGCTCGCGGTCGACGCCCGCCCGATCGAGCTCGGCGAGCGCGGACTCGAGCAGGCGATTCGTGATGTCGCCGTTGAAGCGGGCGGCGACGATGCCGACGGCGCGCGTCGAGCCGCGCGGCGCGCCGGCGAGCGCGTTGACGTCGTCCGGGATGTCGAGATCGCCGGGCGCGTGGCCCGCCGGCGGCGCCTCCGCAACCTCCGCGACGATCTCCAATTCCTCTGCGCTACGCGCCCCAGAATCAACGCCCATCTCAGACTCTTCGCCGGGCCAGTACTCGCTCACTCGTCCTCCTCGAACCGCAGACCCTGATGGTGGAGCCGGTGCCCGAGCTTATACCGCTTGGCGGCCAGATACCGGCGGTTCTCGTCGTTCGGTGGCACCTCGATCGGAACCTGCTCGGTCACCTCGAGCCCGAACGCCTGCAGGCCGGAGACCTTCTTCGGGTTGTTCGTCAGCAGCCGTATGGTCGAGAGACCGAGCTCGGCGAGGATCTGGTTGCCGATCCCCCACTCTCGCTCGTCGGCCGCGAAGCCGAGTGCGAGGTTCGCATCGACGGTGTCGAGGCCCTCCTCCTGCAGCTCGTACGCCTTCAGCTTGTTGAGCAGGCCGATGCCGCGTCCCTCCTGCGCCATGTAGAGGAGAACGCCACGGTCCTCCGCCGCGATCAGCGCGAGCGCCGCGTCGAGCTGCTCGCCGCAGTCGCAGCGCAGCGAGTGGAAGACGTCGCCGGTCAGACACTCGGAGTGCACGCGCACGAGGACGTCGTCCGCGCCGTCCACGTCGCCCTTCACGAGCGCAACATGCTGCTTGCCGGTCAGCGTCTCGCGGAAGAGGACGGCGTTGAACTCGCCGTGCGCGGTTGGCAGTCGCACGCTCACCTGCCGCTCGACGAGCTTCTCGTGCCGGCGGCGGTACTCGATGAGGTCGGCGACGGTGACGAGCTTCAGCCCGTGCTCGCGGCAGAACTCGATGAGATCGGGAACGCGCGCCATCGTCCCGTCGTCCTTCATCACCTCGCACACGACGCCGGCGGGGTTGAGCCCGGCGAGCTTCGCGAGGTCGACCGCGGCCTCCGTCTGTCCTGCGCGCTCGAGCACGCCACCGAGACGGGCGCGCAGCGGAAACACGTGACCGGGCTGCACGAGGTCGTGCGCGTCCTTCGACTGGTCGATCGCGACCTGAATCGTGTGGGAACGGTCATGCGCCGAGATCCCCGTCGAGATCCCGTCGCGCGCCTCGATCGACACCGTGAATGCGGTGCCGAACGGCGTCTCGTTGTGCTCGGTCATCATCCGCAGCCCGAGCGCATCGCACCGTTCCGGCGTCAGACACAGGCAGATGAGGCCGCGGCCCTCCTTCGCCATGAAGTTGATCGCATCAGGCGTCGCGAACTGCGCGGCGATCGTGAGGTCGCCCTCATTCTCGCGGTCGGCCGCGTCGACGACGACGACGAACTTCCCTTCGCGAATGTCTTCGATCGCCTCTTCGACGGTGGCGAACTCGGTGATCATCGGACGAGCTTGTCGACGTGCTTCGCGAGGACGTCGGCCTCGAGGTTGACCGCGTCGCCGGCGGCGAGATTGGCGAGCGTCGTCGCCGCGAGCGTGTGCGGGATGAGTGCGACGGCGAATCCCTTGTCGTCGAGCGCGGCGATCGTGAGCGACGTGCCGTCGACCGCGATCGATCCCTTGTCCACGCAGAAGCGAAGGATGTCGGTCGGCGCGTCGATCCACGTGAGATCGCTGATCGCGCGCACGTGCCCGACGCCGTCGACGTGGCCCATGACGATGTGCCCGCCCATCGCGTCGCCAGCGCGGAGCGACAGCTCGACGTTCACCGCGTCGCCGGTTTCGAGGCTTCCCAGGGTCGTCCGCTCGAGCGTCTCGCGCACGACGTCGAAGGCGAGCGTGCCCTCGCCGTGGCCGACGACGGTCAGGCAGACGCCGGCGATCGCGACCGAGTCCCCGAAGGCGGCGTCCTGCGTCGTCTCGACGATGAGGTGCGAGCCGTCGAAGGACGCGACGCGTCCGCGCTCGCGCACGATTCCCGTGAACATGGGCTCAGGCTAGCTGGACGTACCCGGACAGCAATACGTCGTCGCCGACACGCTCGGCGCTCATGCCGCGAAGCTCGACCTCGACGTTGCCGAAGGCGTGCCGGCCTTCCCCGGCGATGACCGGCGCGACGAACAGCAAGAGCTTGTCGACGAGACCCGCCTCGAGGAACGACTGGGCGATTGTCGGGCCGCCTTCGAGGAGCAGAGACTGGACGCCCTCGGCGGCGAGCGCGCGCAGCTCGTCCTCGAGCGGCCCGCTGCGTAGCTCGAGCGTCGTCTCGCCGTGCCCGAACGCGATGCGGCGCGGCTGCTTCGTCGCGCCGACGTCGCGTGCGTCGAGTTGCGGATCGTCGGCGCGCACCGTTCCCATGCCGACCGCGACCGCGTCTGACGCAGCGCGCAGCTCGTGCACGCGGCGGCGCGACTCCTCTTCCGTCACCCAGCGGCGTCCTGGGACGGTGACGCGGCCGTCGAGCGTGACCGCGAGCTTCAACGTGACGAGAGGGCGAAGCAGCTCGACGTCGATACCCGCAGCGCGGATGCGCTCGAGCCCACCCGCCGCCTTCGGGTTCGGGTCGAGCGCACCGATCACGACCCTTGCGACACCAGCGGCAATCACCGCGTCCGCACATGGCGGCGTGCGGCCGTGGTGTGCGCACGGCTCGAGCGTCACGTAGAGCGTCGCGCCGCGGGCGCGTTCGCCCGCCTGCGCGAGCGCAATCGTCTCGGCGTGGTCGACGCGGTCGTACTCGTACCAGCCTTCGCCGACGATTTCGTCGTCGGCGACGAGCACCGCGCCGACGAGCGGATGATCCGCGACCTTGCCGCGCCCGCGCCGAGCGAGCTCGAGCGCGTGCTCGTAATAGTTCACGCGAGAGCTTGTACCAGCCGCCGGTAGGCGCGCGGCAGATCTTCGCGCGAGAAGATCGCGCTACCGGCGACGAGCAGCGTCGCACCGGCGTCATACGCGGCGCGCACGTTCTCGTTGTCGATCCCGCCGTCGACCTGCACGAACACGTTCTCCGGAAGCGCGGCACGCGTGCGCGCGATGCGCTCGAGCGCGTCCGGCATGAACTCCTGCCCGGAGTAGCCGGGATGGATGCTCATGCAGAGCACGATGTCCGCGTCTCCCGCAACCGCAGCGACGTCCTCCGGCTCCGACTCGGGGTTGAACGCCACGCCGACGTGTAGTTCGTGCTCACGCGCGGCGGCGATTGTCGCGGGAACGTCGTCGACGGCCTCGTAATGGAACGTGACGCTGTCACCGCCCGCCTGGGCAATTTGTGGGAAGAGACGCGTCGGGTCGTCGACCATCAAGTGGCAGTCCATCGCGCCGCCGACTGCGTGCACGAGCGGCGCAATGTCCTTCAGGACGATCGGGCCGACGGTGACCGGCTCGACGAAATGCCCGTCGCCGACGTCGAAGTGAAAGACGCGCGCGCCTGCGCGCAGCAGGATGTCGACCTCCTCCCCGAGGATCGCGAAGTTCGCCGCATAGAGCGACGGCTCGATCTCGACAGTCCGGATCCAGTCACGCCAGGCCACCGCTGCTCCGACTCTACGCGGTCAGTCGGGCGATGAAGAACCCGGATGTCTTGTGGACATGGGGCAGCGTGAGGAGGAACTCGGGGCGGCGCGGATGGACGAACAGCGGCCACTCCTCGCCGAGCGGCTCGACACGAAGCCCGCTGGCGTCGACGATCGCTTCGTTCTCGTCCGCGTTGATCGTGCAGACGGAGTAGACGATCGTCTTCGCCCGCTCAGCGGCCGAACGGAGGAGCGCGAGCTGGAGCTCGGGCAGGGGTTCCGCGCGCCAGCGGAGATCCGGGCGCTGCGAGAGGACGCCGAGGCCTGAGCAGGGCGCATCGACGAGAGCCTTGTCGAACGCGCCGAGATCTGGGAGTGCGGTGGCATCAGCCTCGACGACGGTGACGTTCGTGCGGCCGAGCTGCTCGATGTTCGCGCGCAGCTCGTTCGCGCGGTTCGGGTCGAGCTCGACCGCGGTCACGTCCCCGCGAAGCATCGTCGTCTTCCCGCCGGGCGCTGCGCAGAGATCGAGGACGCGCTCGCCGTCCTGCGAGCCGACGACGAGGCCCGCAAGCTGCGAGCCGCGGCTCTGCGGCCAGATGCGTCCCTCCGCGAGCGCGAGGTCGTCGACGCGCGCGACCCGGTACGCGCCGGGAACGTCGGTTGGGTCGCCCGGCGGGTCGCCTTTCACGAGGCGGACGACGGTCTCGAGCGGCTCGTTGCCGGCGCGCATGAGCGCGAGCGCGTCGCGCTCGCCGAGATCGCGCACCCAAATGTCGTAGATCCAGTCGGGGTACGACTCCTTCAGCGCGCCGTCCGGCAGTGCGTCGAGCAGCTCGCGGATGCCGGCTGCGAGCCTGCGCATGACGGCGTTCGTGAAGCCGACCGCGTGCTCGAGCCGCGCGCGGCGGACGAGCTCGACCGACTCGTTCGCCGCCGCGTGCGCCGCAGTGTCCGTGTAGCCGAGCTGGTAGGCGCCGAGCCGCAGCGCCGCGCGCACCGGCGGATCGAGCTTGCGGACGGGACGCTTGCCGAGCGTCTCGATCGCGTAGTCGAGCGTTCGCATCCGCTGCACGGCGCCGTACGAGAGGCGCTGCGCGAACGCGCGCTCCCGCTCGTCGAGACCTTCCGCCGCGCTGCGGAAGACGCGGTCGGCGTACGCGTCCTGCTCGAAGACGCGCAGCAGCACCTCGTACGCGACGCGCCGCGCGGGACTAACGGCGGCCACGAAGGTACGCCTCGTACTCCATGCGTTTGCCGCCGTCCGGCTGAACTTCGACGGGAACGAACGTGTCGCCGTCGGCGCGCGCCTTCCAGATCGTCAGCCCGTCGCTGCGCGCTCCGATGTGCGGCGAGAGTGCGCGCACCTGATTCACGAGCTCGCCGGCCGGACGCGAGAGGTCGAGCTCGCGATCGGCCGCGCTGATCTTGTCCGCATACGTGACGCCGTCCTCCGGCTGCGGCGTGAACTCCGGATTCGGCAAGACGTCGTCGAGCAGGCGCGCCGCGATCTCGGCAGCGCGCGCATACACGGCGCCGGCATTGTCCTCCTCCGCCACGTCGAACGCCTCCTGCGCCGCGATCGGCCCCGCATCGAGCTCCTTGATCGTGCGATGGATCGTCACGCCGGTGCGCACCTCGCCCGCCATGAGCGAGCGCTCGACCGGGGCAGCGCCGCGCCAGCGCGGCAGGAGCGAGGGATGGACGTTGAGCCACAGCGCGCGCGACAGCGCCGATTCCGGAATGAGCAGGCCGTATGCGACGACGACCACCGTGTCGGCGTCGACGGCATCCAGCTCGTGCGTCACGGGAATGCCGCGCCGAACCGCCGCCTCCTTCGCCGGCGACGGCGCGACCTTCCGCCCGCGCCCGCGCGGCGCGTCAGGACGCGTCAGGAGCTGCACGACATCGTGCTTCGCCGCGAGCCGCTCGAGCACGTCGGCTCCGAACGGCGCGGTCGCGGCGACCGCGAGCCGCATTAGGTCAGGACGATGCGGGGGCGCAGCAGCGAGAGCGCCTCGCGGCGGGCTTCCGGCGTCGTCCGGTCGATGATGAGCACGCCGTCGAGATGGTCGAGCTCGTGCTGCGCAGCGCGCGCGTAGATGTCGTCCAGCTCGAAGCGCACCTCCTCGCCGTTCGCGTCGCGGCCGGTGAGCGTGATCGTCAACGCGCGCTCGACCGGGACGAGGATGCCCTGGATCGAGAGACAGCCCTCATCCGCGACCGACGTCTCCTCGGAGCGCTCGGCGATCTCCGGATTGACGACGACTGCGGTCTCGTCCTCGGACGGCTGGAAGACGAAGAGGCGGCGGATGATGCCGACCTGTGTCGCCGCGAGACCGATCCCGAGCGCGTCGGTCATGAGCCGCTCCATGCGCTCGGTCAGGCTGCGAAGCTCGTCGTCGAAGTCCTCGACCGGCCGCGCCGTCATGCGCAGCGCGACGTCCGGGTACTGGCGAATCTGCGCAAGCGCGAGCCGCCGGCGCGCCTCGCGTTCCGGATCGATCTCGTCGTCCTCTGCGCTACGCGCCTTAGGATCAGGGTCGACATCCATGCTGCGGGCACACTAGCGTCGTGGATCCGCGTGAAGCCAAGGAGATCCTCGCGCAGGGGGCGACCAAGCCAGAGACGCCGCGCGACCGCGAAGAGCGGCGCATCATCGAGGCCGATCTCGCGACGAGCCCGGTGAGGGGTCAGCCGCTGCCGCAGCGGCCGCGCAACTTCCGGCCCGATCCCGACGCGGCCGTGCGCGCGCTCGGCGGCCCGACGATGTGGATGCGGCGGCTGCGCGCGATCGAGGAGTTGTTCGAGGAGCACATGGAGCAGCTCGACGCCGCGTATCGCGAAACCGATCCCGCGCAGTGGGAAAGCGTCACGCGCGGCTGGGACTTCTCCGCGATCAACGGGCTCATCGAGCGGCACAACAAGAACTTTCCCGCGGAAGCGCGGCTCCCGATGGATCCGAGGACGCGCGACTTCGTGCAGATCAACGGCCGCCCGTATCAGCGCGAGCCGCTCGACGCCGACTGGATCCTCAGGCGATGGCCTGTGGATCGACGTCAACTACCACACTGAGACCCGCTCGCCGCATCGCCGGCGCTGCTGCTGAGAGCAACGACGCCGCACGCGACGCAAGCGCGCGTGGATGTTCAGTCTTGGCGACGAGCTGCGCGCGATGGCGGCCGCGCAGACGAAGGAGCGGCGCGGGGCCGAGCAGCTCCTCGCCGCCGAGCCCAGCCTTGAGCTCCTGGAGCGCGCGCACCGCGTCAGCGAGATCGGGACCGGAGACGACGATGCGCACGAGGTGGCGGAACGGCGGATAGCCGAGCGCGCGGCGGCGGTCGAGCTCGCCGGCGTTGAAGCCGGCGACGTCGTGCCGCGCGGCGTGCGCGATCGCCCGCGCATCCGGCTGAAATGTCTGCAGGATGACGCGGCCGGGGGCGTCGCGCCCGCTGCGCCCTGCGAGCTGCGTGATGAGCTGGAACGTCCGCTCCTCGGCGCGGAAGTCGGGCAGCCCGAGGCCGGTGTCGGCGTCGACGACGGCCGCGAGCTCGACACCGGGGAAGTGGTGGCCCTTCGCCACCATCTGCGTTCCGACGAGCACGGCGCGGTCGGCCCGCGCGAAGCGTTCGAGGACGTCGCGCGCATCAGATACGTCCGCATCGAGCCGGATCACCTCGAGCTCCGGCAGCTGGCGCGCGAGCTCGCGCTCGAGCTTCTGGGTGCCGGCGCCGATGCGCGCGAGCTCCGACGAGCCGCACACTGGGCACGTGTCGCCCATCGCCTCCGCGAGGCCGCAGTGGTGGCAGTGGAGCGAGCCGTCGCTGTGCAGCGTGAGCGCGACGTCGCAATGCGGGCAGCGGCGTGTCGCACCGCAGGCGCGGCAGTGAATCGCCGGGGCGACCCCGCGACGGTTGAGGAGCAGGATCGCCTTGCCGCCGCGCTCGGCGATGCCGCCGAGGTCGGCAAGGAGCGGCGCGGATAGCGGATAGCCCGCCTCGCGGCGCAGGTCGACGACTTTGACCGACGGCATCGGCGCGGCGATGCGGCCGCCGAGCTCGATGCGCTCGAGCCGCTCCCACGATTCCGGCCGCGGCGTCGCCGAGCCGAAGATCGCGACCGCGCCTTCGAGCGACGCGCGCTTGGCGGCGACGGTACGCGCGTCGTAGCGCGGGTCCGACTCCTGCTTGTACGACTGGTCGTGCTCCTCGTCGATGCAGATGACGCCGAGCGACGGCACCGGTGCGAACACCGCCGAGCGCGCGCCGACGACGACGGGGGCGGCGCCTGACGCGATGCGCTCGCGCTCGTCGCGTCGTTCCGCTTCCGAGAGCGCGGAGTGCAACACCGCGACGCGGTCGCCGAAGCGCAACCGAAAGCGGCCGAGCGTCTGCGGCGTGAGCGCGATCTCCGGCACGAGCACGATCGCGCCGCGTCCGCGCGCGAGCGCGGCTTCGCACGCGCGCACGTAGATCTCCGTCTTGCCGCTGCCCGTCGCGCCGTGCAGCAGGACGTTCCCGCCGCCGCCGTCGAGCAGGGCGCCGATGCGCTGCAGCGCGCGTTCCTGCTCGGGCGACACCTGCTCCGGCGCCGCCTCCGCGTCGAGTGCGCCGGTGATCGACGCGTGGCGCATCTCCCCGCGCCGCTTCGGTGCGAACGGGGCGACGAGCGCGAGCGCACGCGCAGGCGTCGAGCCGTAGTAGTCCGCGAGCCAGAGCGCGAGGTCGACGAGCGCCGGCGGCAGCGTCTCGGCGACGCGCTCGACCGCGGAGGTCTCCACGCCGAGGGGCGCTTCGACATCCAACTCGGTGACGACGCCACGGCGGCGTGCGTTTCCGAACAGCACTTCGACGATCGCACCGACGCCGGTCTCGTCCGGCACCTCGTACGTGAACGGGCGCGCGACCGCGCGGGCGGTCACGAGCGGATAGACGGAGGCGAGGCGGCTCACTCCACGAGGCTAACGCCCATGACGGAGAGCACCCGTCCCCACTCGGAAGGCTCGGAGTCTCGGAGATGACGGCCCCCGAGCTTTTCGTAGAAGCCGACCGCGTTCGGCTCCGCCTCCCACTCCATGCGCCTCGCGCCGAGCATGCGCGCATGCTCAGCGGCGCGCTGAAACAACTTCGTGCCGACTCCCCGGCCCATTGCGGTCGGATCGACCCAGAGGTCCTCGAGCACGCAGACGTCGCCCTGTGGGATCACCGACGCCCAGGCGACGTCGCCTTCGACGAGCACGATCCGTCCGTCGTCGAAATCGATCGAGTCAGCCCAGTCGCGGACGCGCTGCTCGTCGTATCCCCAGTGCGCCTTCGCGGCGAAGGCGATCTCGCGCAGTCGCTCCGGGTTCAAACGCCGGACGCGCTGACGACGAAGTCCGTTGCGAAGCCGAGGAGGATTCCGGACAGAACGAGCCACATCACGAGCTTCGTGTGGCCGTACTTGCGGTTGACCGCGAAGAGCTCCGTCACGACGTAGAGGATCGAGCCGGCCGCGATCGCAAAGAAGACGACCGACGCTGCCTCGCTCGACCACGCCTGACCGAGGAGCGTGCCGAAGAACGTCGGAGCGCCGCCGATGAGGCCGAGGAGGCCGAGGAAGCGCCAGGACGGCTTCGTGCCCTCGCCGCTGATCGGCCCGCAGATACCGAAGCCCTCGGTGGCGTTGTGCAGGCCGAAGCCGATGATGAGCGTCACGGCGAGGCTGATCTGGCTCGCCGCCGCGGCCTGGCCGATCGCGAGTCCTTCGCCGAAGTTGTGGACGCCGATTCCGATCGCAATGAGGAGCGCGAGCTGGCTGCCGGCCGACAGCGTGTCGAGCCACGTGCGGTGCACGAACTCGTCGATCGCTGCGGCGCCTGGGCCGACGAGCGTCGACGCGCGCCTGTTCGAACGGGACCTCATCCATTCGGAGTAGTGCACGAGCCCCATCAGGCCCGCGGTGAAGCCCGCGACGCCGATGACGGCAAGCCACGAGAAGCGGCCCCAATGGTGCGCGTCCAGCGCGGTCTTGATCGGATCGACGGCGCCCGTCAGGACGTCCCACAGGAGAAAGACGAGGATTCCCGTTGCGAGCGCGGACAGCGAGGCGCGGGCGCGTGGGCCGAACTGCAGCCGCCCGATCGGCATCCCGAGGAAGATCGTCGAGCCGGCGACGGCGCCGAGGATGAGGATGTGCGGAGTGCTCACTTGCTGTAAGGGTAGCCTTACACGAGTGAGCGAACGCCATTCGGTCGACGAATACCTCGAGACGATCTACTTTCTCGCGTTCCCGATCGGCGAGTACACGCCGAATCCGGGCTCGCCCCCGCTCGCCTCGCGCGTCGCCGAGATGCTGCACGTCTCGCGCGCGTCGGCCGGCGAGATGCTGAAGCGCCTCGAGAAGGATGGCCTGATCGAGCGCGGCGCGCAGAAGGAGGCCCTGCTGACGAAGACGGGCCGCGAGCGGGCCGAGCGCGTCGTCCGCAAGCACCGGCTCATCGAGCGGCTGCTCACCGACTTCATGGGCTACACAGGGGCGGAGGCGCACGAGCGGGCCGACCAGCTCGGCGACACGTTCACCGACGAGATGATCGACCGCATCGACGAAAAGCTCGGCCGCCCCGAGCGGTGCCCGCACGGCTGGCCCGTCGATCCCGACGTCGAGCAGGCCGAGAACCGCGACCTGTTTCCACTCGCGGCGCTTTCGCCGGGAACGCGCGCGACGATCGTGCGGCTCGCCGAGCACGACGGCGATCTCCTGCACTGGTTCTATGACCAGGGGCTCGTGCCCGGGCAGGAGCTCGAGGTGCGCGCGACCGCGCCGGCAGCGGACCAGGTCACCGTGACGATGAACGGCGGCGAGCAGGCGATCTCGGAGAAGGCCGCCGCCGGGCTGTTCGTGCGGAAGGCCTAGCCGGTCAGGCCGCGGCGCGCGAGCTCGCGCGTCGCCTCGTCCACGCGGTCGACGGCCGTCTGGCCCTCGAGCCATTCCGCGAGCTCGGCCATGCCTTCGTCGAACGCGACCTGCGCCTCGAAGCCGAGCGTCTCGCGTGCGAGCGACGCATCCGCGTAGCAGTGGCGGATGTCGCCGACGCGGAACTCACCCGTGATCTCCGGCTCGATGTCCTTGCCAAGCAGCCCCGCGAGCCGTTGCGCAAGCTCGAGCACCGAGACGCTCTCCCCGCTGCCGATGTTCACCGCCGTTCCGTCGGCGCCGTCCTGCTCGAGCGCGAGCCGAAATGCGCGCGCGACGTCGTGCACCGAGACGAAGTCGCGGCGCTGCAGCCCGTCTTCGAAAATGCGCGGCGGGTTGTCGTTCAGCAGCCGCGACGCGAAGATCGCGAGCACGCCCGTGTACGGATTCGAGAGCGCCTGCCGCGGCCCGAACACGTTGAACAGCCGCGGCGCGACCGTAGGGATGCCGTAGGCGGCGCCGGTGAGAAGGCATGTGCGTTCTTGGTCGTACTTCGTCTGCGCGTAGATGGAGGTGAGTGCCGGCATCTTCGACTCCGGCGTCGGCAGCGGCTCGCGTCCGGGGAAGTCCCATTCGTGCCGCTCGAGCTGCTCGCGTGTGCGCTCGCCCGGCTGCGGATGGCCGCGATAGAGGCCTTCGCCGTAGATGCTCATGCTCGACGCGACGACGAGCTTGCGCACCGGCCGCTCGACGAGCGCCTCGGCCAACACCGCAGTGCCGAGCGAGTTCGCCGCCGTGTATTCGGCGATCTCGTACATCGACTGCCCCACGCCGACGCGCGCGGCGAGGTGGACGACCGCGTCCACGCCGTCGAGCGCGCGCCGCAGCGCATGGCCGTCGCGTACGTCGCCCTCGATCAGCTCCGCCTCGCTCGACAGGTAGCGCTCGGCGCCCTCGTGCACCTGCCACTCGAGCGAGTCGAACGCGCGCACGCGATACCCGTGCGCGAGCAGATCGTCGGCGAGATGCGAGCCGATGAAGCCCGCCCCGCCGGTGATCAGGACGTGCTCAGACAGCGGCGGGCTGCGTGAGACCGGCGGCCACGCGCAAATCCTCGGCCTTGTCGGTCCGCTCCCACGTGAAGTCGCGGTCGTCGCGGCCGAAATGCCCGTACGCCGCCGTGTTCGCGTAGATCGGCCGGCGCAGGTCGAGATCGCGCAGGATCGCCGCCGGCCGCAGGTCGAAGTGCTCGCGGACGAGATCGACGATCTTCGGGACGGGAATCGTCTCGGTGCCGAACGTCTCGACGAGGATCGACATCGGATGCGCGACGCCGATCGCGTACGCGACCTGGATCTGGCAGCGCTCGGCGAGGCCGGCCGCGACGATGTTCTTCGCGACATAGCGCGCCGCGTATGCCGCGGAGCGGTCGACCTTCGTCGGATCCTTGCCCGAGAACGCGCCGCCCCCGTGCGGCGCGGCGCCGCCATACGTGTCGACGATGATCTTGCGCCCGGTCAATCCCGTGTCGCCCATCGGGCCGCCGATGACGAACTTGCCCGTCGGGTTGCAGTAGAAGAAGTCGCGCGCCTCGATGCGGCGCGGGTCGTACAGCTCCTTCGGAAGGATCGGCTCGAGGACGTGCGCGACGAGATCGGGCTTCAGGAGCGTCTCGATGTCGATGCCCTCGCGATGCTGCGTCGAGATGACGACGCGCTCGATCTCGACCGGGCGACGCCGGCCGTGGTCGTCCTCTTCGTAGCGAACGGTCACCTGCGTTTTCCCGTCGGGCCGCAGATAGAGCAGCTCCTCTGCCTTGCGCACGGCCGTGAGCCGGCGTGCGAGCCGGTGCGCGAGCATGATCGGCAGCGGCATCAGCTCTTCCGTTTCGTTCGACGCGTACCCGAACATCATTCCCTGGTCGCCGGCGCCGACGCCGTCGAGCGGATCGCTGTCGCCGTGCTGCTCTTCGAACGAGTGCTCGACGCCTTGCGCGATGTCGGGCGACTGCTCGTCGATCGCGACGATGACGCCGCACGTGTCGGCGTCGAATCCGTACTTCGCGCGTGTGTAGCCGATCTCGCGCACGCGGTCGCGCACGAGCTTGGGAATGTCGACGTAGTCGGCCTTCGTCGAGATCTCGCCCGCGACGACGATGAGACCGGTGGTGATGAGCGTCTCGCACGCGACTCGGCTCTGCGGATCGTCGGCGAGGACGGCGTCGAGCACGGTGTCCGACAGCTGGTCGGCGATCTTGTCCGGGTGGCCTTCGGTGACCGACTCGGAGGTGAACGTGAACGAGCGCGCCATCGCCCGCACGTTACCTAGCCCGTCTGAAGGACGAGGACGGAGGTGGCTTCGTTCCCGCGCCGCATCCCGTAGGAGAGCAGCGTGTGCTCCGGACTCGTCGGCACCAGCAAGCCGAAGAGCGGCGCGATGACCGCGAACCCTGAGCTGCCGCTGCGCAGGTCGCCGTAGATGAACCCCGTCGTGTCGGTGGGCACTTTCGCCTGCCGGAAGGTCGGGTCGGCGGAGAGCTTCGCCCCTGCAGCCCGGAACGCGGCGAGACCCCGAAGCGACGTCGAGACGACGAGCTCGCCGCCGAACACCGTCGTGTGCAGCGTCACGCCCGGAAAGAACGGCGCGAGGGCGGCGACCTGCTCGCTGGCGGTCTTCGTGTCGCTCGGCTGCGTCACGAGCGTCACCTCTCCGCCCGCGCGCGCGTAAATGGCGGTCTCGCCGCCGAGAACCGTGTCGAGGGCGTTGAGGAACGTCGCCGATTTCTTTGCCAGCGCCTGCACGGGCGCCGGAAGATCGGCCGTGTCGGTGAGCTCGAATTCACTCGGCGCGGGCTGGAAGTCGGCGACTGCGAGCGCGTCGGCCGGAATCTCGTCGATGAGCCGAGCCTGGTATTCGGGCTCGGGTACCTGCATGAAGACGGAGCCTGAGAGGATGACGTTCGCCGGCGGGAGGATGCGCGCGTGCGCCTCGAGCGTGACCGAGTGCGAGCCCGCGACGACGGCGGCAGCGGCCCACACCGTCCGCTCGTTTGCGGTCGGCGGCCCAACCCCGGGGCCACGGCGGCCGAACGGGACACGCAGCACCTGCACCCGATCGGGCAGCGCCGTCACGAGATGCCGGGCGGCACTTGGTCCCGCGTACGCACGCGCAAGCCCGTGGCTCGGGATGGTCGCCATCGCCGTCTTGTACGACTGTGAGGACGCGAGCGTTGCATGGCCGCCGAGCGAGTCAAACGTCGCGGCTCTGCGCGCGAATGCCGTCCACCCGCTGATGCGCTTCGCGACGAATCCCGCCGGTTGGACGTTCGACGACCGTGTGAGCACAACCAACGAATTGCCAACTGAAGCGATGCTGACCTCGCCGCCGAGCGTCTGCAGATGCCCCAACACTGGGTCCTGTACTGGGAACCGCCGCAGCAGTGCTTCGATCGCCGGCCACTGGCTGGCGTTCACATGCGTCTCGATCGCGACGAATGCATCGGTCGTCGAAGGAAGAAGCGAAGCAGCCCCGCCCGACACGCCTGCAGATCCGCCGCAGCCGGCGAGCGCAAGAACGACGAAAGCGAGGGTGGCGACTCTCATTCTTCGGTCGGCGTCCGCCCCATCAGCCGCTCGACGAGCGTCGTCAGGCTCTGGCCGGACAGGACGGCGCACACGCCTTCGGTGATCGGCAGCTCGACGCCGACCCGGTGCGAGAGCTCGAGGAGCACAGGCGCGGTCGTCAGTCCCTCGACCGTCTGCCCGATCTCGGCAATCGCCTGCTCGGGCGTGCGGCCCTGCGCGATGAGCTCGCCCGCATGGCGGTTGCGCCCGTGGCGGCTCGTGCACGTGACGATGAGGTCGCCCATGCCCGCGAGGCCCGCGAACGTCGCGGGCTGCGCTCCGAACGCCTCGCCCAGCCGCGCCATTTCCGCGAGGCCGCGCGTCAGGACCGCCGCCTTCGCGTTGTCGCCGAGGTCGAGGCCGTCGACACCGCCGGCGGCGAGACCGATGACGTTCTTCGCGGCCGCGCACAGCTCGACGCCGACGACGTCGGGGTTGACGTACGCGCGGAAGATCGTCGAGTTGATCGCATGCTGCAGCTGGCCAGCGAGGAACCCGTCCTCGCTCGCGATCACCGCGGCGGTCGGCAGGCCGATCGCGATCTCCTCCGCCATGTTCGGGCCGGAGAGAACGGCGACGGGGCGGTCGCGTACGCAGCTCGAGAGCCGCTCGCCGGTCGCGGGATCGAGGCCCTTCGTCAGGCTGAGCACCGGCGCCTCTCCGGGCAGATCGCGCACCACGTCCGCGAACGCGCGGCTTGGAACGGCGACGACGATGAAGTCGACGTCTCCCGGCGCCTTCGTGAGCTCCACGATCTCGGCCGCGCGCAGGTCGACCTTGGTCATGTAGCGCGGATTGCGTCCCGTCTCCCTGATTGCATCCGCCTGCTCTTTGGTGTGACACGCGAGCACGACCTCGTGGCCTCGGTCGAACAGCACCCGCGCGAACGTGGTTCCCCACGAGCCCGCACCGACGACGAGGAATCTCATGAGCGCCGCACGAAGTCGATCGACACGGGCACGCCGTCGAGGCCGAAACGCTCGCGCAGCTCGTTCTCGACCCAGTAGCCGTAGTCCCGCGTGACGAGCGCGGGATCATTCACGAAGACGCGGAAGCGCGGCGGACGCTCGTGGATCTGCGCGCCGTACAGGATGTTGAGCCGCTTGCCGTTGCGCGTCGGCGGCTGCCGCGCGTGCGTGAGGTCGGCGAGGGCGCGGTTCAGCTCCGGGGTCGGCACGCGCGCGACGTACCGGTCGTACAGCTCGGCGACCGTGTCGAGCAACCGTTCGAGACCGCGACCCGAGTGCGCGGAAACGGCGATGAACGCTGGGCGCTGGCGCAGACGGCGCTGAATCCGCTTGCGGACGGTCTCGAGGTCGACCTCCGTGACGTCCCACTTCGACATGACGACGAGCGTGGAGCAGTCAGCCTTGCGCGCGACGTCGGCGACGGCGAGATCCTGGTCGACGACCCCTTCGGATGCATCGACGAGCACGAGCGCGACATCCGCGCGCTGCGCGGCCTCGAGCGCCCGGAGCTC
>DASSXM010000111.1:0-11242 GCA_035703805.1 Gaiellaceae bacterium
CGCGGACGAGCCGCTCCCGTCACCGCTCTGGAACGCCGGAGCCGCGA
Organism: Gaiellaceae bacterium; assembly: GCA_035703805.1. GTDB lineage: Bacteria > Actinomycetota > Thermoleophilia > Gaiellales > Gaiellaceae > Palsa-739. Next base: position 48 of record DASSXM010000111.1, read on the forward strand.
AGATCAGGCTGGCGGCACCGCCGGTCGCGGCAGGCAGGAAGAACTCATTCCACGTCTCCTCGCCGCCGTATCCAATCGTCGGGCAGTTCGTCGACGAGGTGCACAACACCGTCGCGAGGCCGACACTGCACGGCTGTCCGAGGAATGTCGTGCGGCAGGCGGGCAGCGGGTTGAACTGGCTGCCGGCACTAGTCCGGCCGTTGTAGTAGGGGTGACCCTGCGTGCCGCCGATGGCGAGCACGTTCGGATCGGACGCCGGGAAGCCGGCGTTCTGGGTCGACGCACCGTTGGTCGCTCCGTTGTCGCCTGCAGATGCGAGGACGGTGATGCCGTTCGCCCGCGCGAGCTCGTAGTTCTGGACTCCCTGGAGGATCTGCGCGTTGTTGCCCTTCACGAGGTACTCCGGAATGCCGAAGCTCTGCGAAACGATCGCGCCGTGGAAGGCGGGATCGGCGAAGATCTTCGCCTCGACGCTGTTGATCGCGTCGCCGTGCGGGTTCGGTGCGACTGCGAGCACGAGCTTCGCGCCGGGGGCCATCGCGTGCGCCCACTGCACGTCGAGACTCGTCTCCTCAGCCCAGCTCGCCGTTGCGTTCGGCGCGTTGTTGATCGTCGTATTCGGGCATCCGGCCGGGCAGACGACCTGCAGTCCGCCTGGCGGAGCCGGGATGCCAAATCGCGTATCGAAGGCGGCGAGGTCTTCCTGCACCGTCGGGCTTCCGTACGCATCGACGATGACGATCGTCTGGCCCGTGCCGTCGAGGCCGGCCGGATAGTTGTAGGCGGTCTTGATATCCGCCGGCGTGTAGCAGACGAGCGTCCCACGGGAGCAGAACGGATTCGTGAACGTCGCCGTTCCGTCGCCGTTGTCTGCGGGCTGGAGGAGCGGGTTGACGACGTACGTGAAGTTGTTCGGCGAGTCTGCGCGCGCCGAAGTTGCAACGACAGCGGCGAACGCCACCGTGATGGCCAGCAGGGCTGCGGCCCCTAGCCGACGCTTAGTCAGGCTCTTCATGCGGGTCCCCTCTCGGACGACTGACAGCGAGGACAGCCTAAACCGAATCCGTCCCTGCTGAAAGGGTGAATCTCAGCCGTGCGGCTTGGCCATGCGGCGGTAGTCGAGCGCCTCGTCGAGAACGGATTCCTCGACGCCCTTCTCCCTCGCCACCTCGCGCAGCGAGCGTCCGGAGGAGGCCGCTTCCTTGACGATCTCCGTCGCCTTGTCATAGCCGATGTACGGGTTGAGCGCGGTGGCCGCCGACAGCGTCAGCTCGGCGTAGCGCTCTGCGTTCTCACGGTTCGCGACGATGCCGTCGACGCACTTTTCCGCGAAGAGGCGCGACGCGCTCGCGAGCAACTTCACCGAATCGAGGATGTTGCGCGCGAGCACGGGCACGAACACGTTGAGCTCGAAGTGGCCCTGCATGCCGGCGACGGTGATCGCCGTATCGTTGCCGATCACCTGCGCCGCAACTTGCGTCACGACTTCGGGGATCACAGGGTTGACCTTGCCCGGCATGATCGACGAGCCTTTCTGCAACTCGGGCAGCTCGATCTCCGCGAGGCCGGCGCGGGGGCCGGAGCCGAGATAGCGGATGTCGTTCGCGATCTTCGTCAGCGAGACGGCGACGGTTTTGAGAGCGCCCGACACCTCGACGATTCCGTCGCGCGCGGCTTGCGCCTCGAACGGATCTGCCGGCGCCGAGATCGTCAACCCGGTCTCCTCGGCGAGGATCGCGCGCACGCGTGCGGCGAACTCGGGATGCGTGTTCAAGCCGGTACCGGTCGCTGTGCCGCCGAGCGGGATCTGGCCGAGCCTGTCGAGTGTCGAGCCGACGCGGTCATAGCCCTGCCGCACCTGGGCCGCGTAGCCGGCGAACTCCTGTCCGAGCGTCACGGGCACGGCGTCCATCCAGTGCGTGCGGCCCGACTTGACGACGTCGTCGAACTCCGCCGCCTTCGCCTCGAGCGAGTTCGCGAGGCGCTCGAGCGCAGGCATGAGGTCGTTCACGATCTCGTCGAGCGCGGCGAGATGCACGGCGGAGGGGAAGACGTCGTTCGACGACTGGCCCTTGTTCACGTCGTCGTTCGCGTGCACGTCCTCGCCGGCGAGCTTCGCCAGCACTTCGTTCGCGTTCATGTTCGAGGACGTTCCCGAGCCGGTCTGGAAGACGTCGATCGGGAACTGGTCGTCGAGCTCGCCATTCGCGATTCGCTCCGCGGCGGCGGCGATCCGCTGTGCCTTGTCGCCGTCGAGCAAGCCGAGGTCGGCGTTCACGCGCGCGGCGGCCCCTTTTATGCGGCCGAGCCAGCGCGCGACCGGCGCCGGGATCGGCTCGCCGGAGACCGGAAAGTTCGCGACCGCCTTCGCCGTCTCGCTCCCCCAGAGCTCGTCCGTCATGCGGACGAGTGTAGGCGGTCGGCAGCGGCGAGCAGCTCGTCCCACGTGCAGAGCTTCACGCGCGGGCGACCCTGCGGAACGCCCGCGGCTTGCTCGACTTCGTCGATCGCGAGCCAGCCGGCGTACATGACCCGGTGCACGCCGCGCTCGTCGAGGAACGCGTCGACGTCGGCTGCGCTAACCCCCTTGGGCTGCGTGAGATCCGCGAGCAGCCGCTCGACGGTCTCGGTCGCGTCCTTCTTGTTCGTGCCGATGACGCCGGTCGGGCCGCGCTTGATCCAGCCCGCGACGTAGACGCCCGGCGCCACGCGGCCTCCCTCGTTCGCGATCGTGCCGCTGCGCTGGTCGAACGGCACGCCGGGCAATCCGACGCCGCGATAGCCGACGCTGCGAAAGACGAGGCCGCACGCGATCATCTCACGCTCGTCCGTAGCCACCGCGCGCTGCTCGGCGTCAAGCGTGTTGCGCACGATCTCGATGCCCTCGACACGTTCGTCGCCGAGAATCGCGACGGGCGAGCGGAAGAAGCGAAGGATGACCCGACGCGCCTTACCGCTCGGCATCCGCGTCGCGAACTCGCGCAGGATCTCGAGATTGCGCTCGGAGTGCGTATCGGTCGCCTCCGCGCCTTCGAGGTCGGCGGGGTCGACAACGACATCGGCGCCCGCGAGCTCGCCCAGCTCCGCGAGCTCCGGTGGCGTGAACGCCGCCTGCGCCGGGCCGCGCCGTCCGAGGAGGACGATCTCCTTCAGCGAGGAGGAGCCAATTGCTGCGATTGCCGCGTCGGTCGTGTCGGTAGGCGCGAGCTCCTCGGGCGTGAGCGCGAGCATGCGCGCGACGTCGAGTGCGACGTTGCCGTTGCCGATCACGACCGCGCGCTCGACGTTCAGGTCGAACTGCAGCTCCTGATAATCGGGGTGGCCGTTGTACCAGGCGACGAACTCGGTGGCCGCCCACGAGCCGGCGAGATCTTCGCCCGGAATGCCGAGTCGCTTGTCAGTTTGCGCACCGACCGCGTAGATCAGTGCGTCGTAGAGGCGGACGAGATCGTCGTGCATGAGGTCCCGACCGACCTCGACGTTGCCGAGAAAGCGGAAGCCGGGGTTGTCGGCGATGCGCTCGAACGCACGCGACACCGTCTTCAACTTCGGATGGTCCGGTGCGACGCCGAGGCGGACGAGGCCCCACGGCGTCGGCAGCCGCTCGATCATGTCCACCTCGACCGGCCAGTCGGACGCAAAGAGCGCGCCGGCCGCATAGAACCCCGCCGGCCCCGAGCCGACGACCGCTACGCGAAGCGGTGCGGCCACAGCGCTAGAGGTCGCGCCAGGCGAGACCGGTGTGCGAGCCGGCGATGCCGGCGATCGCGAAGGCGTTCAGCACGTGGAGCGCACGGAACCACGACGGGCCGTTGTTCGCGAACACGAACTGGAGCTCGACGAGAACGGGTAGCGCGAGCATCGTCAGCACCCAGCGCCGGCCGAGGCGCGCGAAGAGCGCGGCGAGGAAGACGAGGATCGCGATGACGATGAGGATGTTCCCGAGTACGACGTGCGGATGGAAGAAGTCGCCGAACTGCTTGTCGCCGACGGTGCCGTGATCCGACGCGTGCTGGGCGCGAAAGGCGCCGAGGCCGGCGAAGAAGAACTGCACGGCCACCCCGACGATGAACAGCGTCAGCAGACTCTTGAAGATAGTGGCCCGCACGTGGGCGAGCCTAACTCAGTGGGAGCAGCCGGTGCCGCAGCCGGCGGCGCCCTCTTCGGGCGCCTCGCCCTCGGCCACCTGGAAGGAGTGGCCGCAGCCGCACGACGCGACCGCGTTCGGGTTGTCGATCTTGAACCCGGACTCCTGGATGGTCTCGAGGTAGTCGACCGTCGAGCCGCGCAGGTACGGCGCGCTGAACGGATCGACGACGACCTTCACGCCTTCGCACTCGAACTCGACGTCGCCCTCCTGGGCCCCGCGGTCGAAGCCGAGGCCGTACTGGAACCCGGAGCAGCCGCCGCCCTCGATCGCGACGCGGAGGACCGAGACGTCGGTCTCCTCGGCCATGAGGCCGCGGATCTTCTCCGCCGCCGACGGGGTCAGCGAGACGAGCAGATCGGTGCGCTCCTGAAGCTCCATCTGAAGGTCATCGTACCAAGGCCTCAGGCGGTTACGGGTAGCGACTTTGTAACAGCCGTCTCAGGCACGGTTCCAGGGATTGCGCCCCCGCAAGTCACAGGTTGATAACGTCACCCCGCCGATGCTGCACGACTGGCTTCCGTTCCTGATCTACGGGCTGCTGGCGTTGGCGATTCCGGCGTCGATGATCGTCGCCTCGTTCGTGTTCGCGACCCGGCCGGCGGCACGCACGCGTGCGCGCCTCGTCCCCTTCGAGTCGGGCGTCTCGGAGGGACAGATGAAGCCGCAGCGCTTCACCGTGAGCTTCTACCTCACCGCGATGCTCTTCATCGTCTTCGACATCGAGATCGTGTTCCTCTACCCGCTCGCCGTGGAGCTGCACGCGCTCGGCTGGTTCGGGTTCATCGAGTTCCTCTTCTTCATCGTCATCCTCGCCGTCGCGTACGTCTACATCTGGCGGAAGGGCGCACTCGAATGGTGAGGTTGCGCGACGAGGGGCTGCAGTCCGAGCGGCTGCTGTGGCCGACGAAGGGCCCGTCGAAGTTCGAGGAGGAGATGGGCGTCGACGAGCTCGAGAAGGCGCTCGGGCTGACGACCCTCGAGAAGGCCGTGCGCTGGGCGCAGACGAAGTCGATGTGGCCCGACACCTTCGGGCTCGCGTGCTGCGCAATCGAGATGATGGCGATCGTCTCCGCGCGCTACGACATCGCGCGCTTCGGCATGGAGGCGTTCCGGGCGTCGCCGCGCCAAGCGGACCTGCTCATCGTCTCCGGCCGCGTGTCCCACAAGATGGCGAAGCCGCTGCGGCAGATCTACGACCAGATGGTCGAGCCGAAGTGGGTGATCGCGATGGGCGCGTGTGCGAGCTCGGGCGGAATGTTCAACAACTACGCGATCCTGCAGGGCGTCGACCGCATCGTCCCCGTCGACATCTACGTCCCGTTCTGCCCGCCGCGTCCCGAAGCGCTGATGGAAGGGATCCTGCGCCTGCACGAGGCGCACCTCGCGGGCGTGCCGCCGGCGTACGAACGCCGCCAGGTAGCGACGTGAGCTGGAAGGACATTCCCGGCTTCGTCGACGCGAAGGACGAGCACGGCGAAACGACCGTCATCGTCGACCGCGCGTGTGTGCGCGACGCCGCACGGCACCTCCGAGACGAGCTCGGCTTCAACTTCCTCGCCGACGTCGTCGCCACCGACTACCTCAACTGGGGCGCAAACGGCGTGTCGGGCTACATCGGCACCGCAAGCGGCCGCGACCTGAACCTGCCGATGACGCAGGGCCTGCAGGTGCAGCCGAGGCCGAGGCCGTGGCGCTTCTCGGTGAGCTACCACCTGCTCGCGCTGCGCGAGGGCGCGCCGCGCGTGCGCCTGCAGACGTGGCTCGAGGACGGCGAGCCGGTACCGAGCGTGATCTCGGTGTGGCCGACCGCCGACTGGCACGAGCGCGAGCAGTTCGACCTCATGGGCATCCGCTTCGACGGCCACCCGAACCTCGTGCGCATCCTGCTCGAGGACGACTGGGAAGGGCACCCGCTGCGCAAGGACTACCCGATCGGCGGCGAGCCGGTCCGCTTCTCGGACGCGGAATGACGATCGCCGAAGGGACCGCGATCTACGAGGGCACGCGCATCCCGCAGCGCGTGCCGACGATCCTCGACGTGCCCACGGAGCTGCTCGCGTCCGACGACGTCCTGCAGGTCAACTTCGGGCCGAACCATCCGTCGACGCACGGCGTCCTCCGTCTCATCGTCGATCTCGACGGCGAGCTGGTCGTCGGGCTGAACGCGGTCATCGGCTACCTCCACACCGGCTTCGAGAAGAACATGGAGCAGAAGACGTGGTGGAAGGCGATCACGTATCCCGAGCGCATCGACTACGTCGGCTACCAGAACAACGAGCTGACCTTCGTGCTCGCGATCGAGAAGCTCCTTGCGCTCGAGGTTCCCGAGAAGGCGACGTGGATGCGCATGCTGCTGTGCGAGCTCAATCGCATCCACTCGCATCTCGTCTTCCTCGGGACGTCGGCGCTCGAGCTGGGAGCGATCTCGATGTTCTGGTACACGTTCCGCGAGCGCGAGATGATCCTCGACCTGTCGGAGCTGGTCGCGGGCGCGCGCATGCACACGCGCTACTTCCAGGTGGGCGGCCTCGCCGAGGACATCCCGGCCGGCTTCTACTCCGAGTGCCGCACGTTCGTCGAGTGGATGCCGCAGGCGCTCGACGACTACCTCCAATTGCTCGACCGCAACAAGATCTGGCTCGAGCGCACGCAGGGCATCGGGCTCCTCTCTGCCGACGACGCGATTGCGCTCGGGCAGTCCGGCCCGGTGCTGCGCGCGTCGGGCGTCGACTGGGACCTGCGTCGCGACTCGCCGTATCTCGCGTACGACCGCTGCGACTTCCGAGTGCCTGTCTATCCGAACGGCGACGTGTACGACCGCTATCGCGTGCGCATGGACGAGATGGCGGAGTCGGTGCGGATCATCCGCCAGTGCCTCGACAAGCTCGAGCGCATGGACGGCAAACCGTGGATCGCCGATGACCGCAAGGTCGTGCTGCCGCCCCGCGAAGAGCTGCACACCTCGATGGAGTCGCTCATCCACCACTTCAAGATCGTCACCGAGGGCTACCGCGTGCCCGAGGGCGAGGTCTACGTTGCGATCGAATCGCCGCGCGGCGAGTCCGGCTGCTACGTCGTCTCCGACGGCGGCCCGAAGCCGTGGCGCGTCCACTTCCGAGCGCCGTCGTTCGTCGCGCTGGAGGCAACCGCGACGTGCATGCGCGACACGCTCATCGCCGACATGGTCGCGGTCATCGGCTCGCTCGACGCCGTCATGGGAGATACCGACAGATGAGCTTCGCATTGGAGGTCCAGAAGGTCGCGAAGCTCTATCCGGACTCGCGCTCGGCGGTGCTGCCCGCGCTACGTCTCGCACAGGAGGAGCACGGCTGGCTCTCGCGCCAAGCGCTGGAAGAAGTCGCCGACGCGCTTGATCTAACGCCCGCGTACTGCATGTCGGTCGCGAGCTTCTACGACATGTTCCATCTCGAGCCGGTCGGCCGCCACATGGTCGAGGTGTGCACGAACGTCTGCTGCGGCCTCGTGAACGCGCAGCGCGTATTCGAGGCGTTCGAGAGCGAGCTCGGCGTAGGGCCGGGTGAGACGACCGCGGACGGCGAAGTGACGCTGCGCGCGGTCGAGTGCCTCGGCGGCTGCAGTACGCCGACGGTCGTCGCGGTGAACCACCGCTACCGCCTGTCGGTCACGCCTGAGGACGTGCCGGCGATCGTCGCGGAGCTACGGAATGCCTGAGGTGCTGGTCCTCGCCGGCGCTGAAGAGGCGCCGCTGCGCGACATCGATGCGTACCGCCGGGGCGGTGGCTACGCCCAGCTCGAGCGTGCACGCACGCTCACACCGCAGCAAGTGACGGAGCAACTCATCGCCTCGAATCTGCGCGGGCGCGGCGGTGCGTTCTTCCCGATGGGGCGCAAGGCGAGCTTCATCCCGACGCCGGACAAGGTCGCGAAGCCGATCTACCTGACGGTGAACGCCGACGAGTCGGAGCCGGGAACGTTCAAGGACCGCGAGATTATGCTGCGCGTTCCGCATCGGCTGATCGAGGGCTGCCTCATCGCGGCGTACGCGATTCAGTCGAAGAGCGTCTTCATCTACATCCGCGGCGAATATGCGGAGGAGTACGCCGTGCTGGTCGCGGCGCTCGCGCAGGCAAAGAGCGCCGGTCTGCTCGGCGAGGTGTCGCTCGTCATCCACCGCGGCGCCGGCGCGTACATCTGCGGCGAGGAAACGGCGCTGCTCGAGTCGCTGGAAGGCAAGCGCGGACAGCCGCGCTCGAAGCCGCCGTTCCCGGCGATCTCAGGCCTCTATGCCTCGCCGACGCTCATCAACAACGTCGAGACGATCACGACGGTGCCGAAGGTGCTCGAGATCGGCGCGTCCGAGTTCGCGCAGATCGGCGCGCCGCCGGACTCCACCGGCACCCGCGTCTTCTGTCTCTCCGGCAATGTCGAGCGCCCGGGCGCATACGAGCTCCCGCATGGGATAACGGTGCGGCATCTGATCGAAGATGTCGGTGGCGGAGTCTCCGGCGGCCGCGCGCTGAAGGCCGTCATGGTCGGCGGCTCGTCGTTCCCCGTGATGACTCCGGACGAGATCGACACGCGGCTCGACGCGAACTCGCTCGCAGCAAAAGGGCTCTTCATCGGCTCGGGCGTCATCACAGCGATCGACGACCGATCGTGCATCGTCCAGTTTGCGCTCCGCGTCGCGCAGTTCTACATGCACGAGTCGTGCGGCAAGTGCACGCCGTGCCGCGTCGGCACGCGCTGGCTCGTCCAGCTGCTGCAAGCGGTTGAGAAGGGAACGGCGAGCGAAAACGACCTCGAGCTCCTGCTCGACGTGTGCGACCGGATCATCGGCAAGTGCTTGTGCGTGCTCGGCGACTCCGCCGCGATGCCGGTTGCAAGCTGCGTGAACAAGTTCCGCGACGAGTTCCGCGCGCACCTCGAGCACGGCGGCTGTCCGTTCGGCGGGGACTCGACGCTCGACGGCTTGTTCGCGCCGGTCGACCAGCAGCACGTGCACGTGGCGGTGCCCGCATGAGCGCACCCGAGACCGTGCGCGTCACGATCGACGAACGCGTCGCACAGGTCGCGAAGGGCACAGGCCTCGTCGAAACCGCGCTCAGCGCGGGTATCGAGATTCCGGTCTTCTGCTATGAGCCGCGCCTCGGCGAGCCAATCGGCGCATGTCGCATGTGCCTCGTCGAGGTCCAAGGCAACCCGAAGCTGCAGGCTGCGTGCACGCTCACCGCGCAGGACGGCATGGTCGTGCATACCGCGCGCACGTCGCAGCTCGCCGCCGACGGGCAGAACGCGACGCTCGAGTTCATCCTCGTCAACCATCCGCTCGACTGCCCGGTTTGCGACAAGGGCGGCGAGTGCCCGCTGCAAGACCTGACATTCCGTTATGGCCCCGGCAACACGCGCATGAGCATGGAGAAGCTCACGCTCGAGAAGCCGATCTCGATCTCGCCGGCGATCTCGCTCGACCGCGAGCGGTGCATCCTCTGCTACCGCTGCACGCGGTTCAGCGAGGACGTGAGCGAGGACGGGCAGCTCGTCGCCGCCAACCGCGGCGCGATGTCGGTGATCACGACCTTCGAGGACGAGCCGTACACGGGCGCATTCACGGGCAACGTCACCGAGCTGTGTCCCGTCGGCGCGCTGCTGCCGACGCAGTACCGCTTCGAGGCCCGACCGTGGGAGATCACGAACGTGCCGACCGTGTGCGGGCTCTGTCCCGTCGGCTGCAACATCAACGCGACCGTGCGCGAAGGGAAGGTGAAGCGCATCCTGTCGCGCAACCATCCCGAGGTCGACGAGGGCTGGATCTGCGACAAGGGACGCTTCGGCTTCACGCACCTGCGCTCGGCCGACCGCGTCGTCGATCCGATCATGCGCGTGCATCGCCACGGCTTCGAGCCGGTGTCATGGGACGCCGCGCTCGACGAGGCGGAACGGCTGCTGCGCGCGGCGGAGGGACGGATCGTCACCGTGCTTTCGGGCTCGGAGACGGTCGAGCAGGCGTATGCGCTCGCGAAGCTCATGCGCACAGGGCTCGACTCGCACCAGGCGATGCTGCCGGAGGAGGTCTCGAACGCGCTCGACGCGTATCGCCTGCCACTGTCGGCGATCGGCGAAGCGGACGTCGTCGTCGTCCTCGGCGACGTCGCGATCGAGCAGAGCGCGCCGGTCGTCGATCTCTGGATCAAGGCGGCGCGGCGCAAAGGCGCGCAGGTGCTGTACGAGCTGAACGAGAGCGCAGTGCAGAAGGCCGAGCGCGCGGTGCTCATCTGGTCCGGCCCCGGTGGCCGCGGTGGCGCGCGCGTGGGCGAGCTTGCCGAGAAGCTAGGCGCCGCGGGCGCGTTCTACGTCCCCGAGACGCCAAACGGCCGCGGCATCGCGGACGCGTGGGCGGCCGCGTCGGATGAGGAGCCCAGCGCGACCGACTCGATCGGTCTGCTCATCGTCTCCGGCGACGAAGCGGCTGCGAACCCGAACGTCCGCGCACTTGCGGAACGCGCCGAGGCGGTCATTGCGACGTCGATGTTCCACGGGCTCGCGGTCGGCTGGGCCGATCTCGTCCTGCCCGGCACGAGTTACCTCGAGCGCGACGGCACGTACGTCAACCTCGAGGGCCGTCTGCAGCGCCTCCGGCGGGCGGCCGTCCCACCCGGCCCGGACGAGCTCGAGTGGATCGCCCAGCTGGCGTCACGCTTCGGCGTCGAGCTCGCGCCGTATCCGCAGGCCGTGTTCGCCGAACTGTCGGAGCGCATCTACGGCGGCCTCTCATTCGGCGAGGTCGGCGAGCGTGCAGCGCTCCGCAGCTACGAGGACGCGCCGGCACACGTCGACGTGCCGCCGCTGCCCGCGGCTGAGGACCGGCGCCAAGGTCTGAAGCTCGTCTGCTACAAGCCGCTGTTCTCCGGCCCGGCGGTGGAGCGCGTCGCCGAGCTGCAGTTTCAGCGACCGCAGCCCGAGATCGAGCTCTCGCAGGCGGACGCGAAGGCGCGCGGCATCGACAACGGCGCAAACGTCCATGTCTCCTCCAATGGCACCTCAGTACTACTGCGCGCGCGCGTGA
>DASSXM010000003.1:0-7290 GCA_035703805.1 Gaiellaceae bacterium
TCGAGCCCTGCGGCGACGCGGAAGAGATGGAGCGCGGCTGCGTGGTCGCGTAGCCGGTACAGCGCCGGCTCGAGCTCGGACAGGATCTCGACCGCGCGGCGCTCCGCGTCGTCGGCGTCCTCCGCCTCGACGTACAGCTCGGTGCGATTGCACGTCGACAGGCACACCGCCGTGCCGAGACGCTCCGCAAGCGCGTGCGCCTGCCCACGGTCGAACGCGACGCGCTCACGTAGCTCGACGGGGGCGTGATGATGCGAGGTGCCGACGAGGACGAGGCGCATCAGCCGAAGTGGGTCGCGGGAAGGGCAAGGCGGACGACGACGACCAGCACGAAGCCGGCGAGCGCGAGATACGCGGCGCGGCGTCCGGACCAGCCGGCGGCGCGAACACCCAGGTACGCCGTCCACACCACCCACGTGACGAGGGTCGCGACCACAAGGGCGTCGACGCGGTCACCGCGGATGACGAGCCGGCCGATCCCGACGGCGATCCCGAGCGTCAGCGCCGGGAGCGAGAAGAGCACCGTGCGCGCGGCGAGTGCATCGAGCGTCGCGAGCGACGGCGCGGGACGGCGCAGAATCGTCGTCTCGCGCCGCTTGAGACGGCGTTCCTGCCAGAGGTAGAGCGCCGAAAGCGCGGCAGCCAGCGTAAAGCCGGCGAACGCGGCGAGCACGAGACCGACGTGGAGGACGAGGAAGAGGTTCGAGTAGTGGCTGCGCGTGCCGACACCGGTTCCGCCCCCTGCGCGCGCAACGATGAGCAACGCGGCGGCGAGCGGCATGACTGCAAGACCGAGCAGGCGATACGGCTTGCGGCAGCCCCAGATGAGATACGCGCCGACGACGAACCAGACGAAGAGGTTGAGCGAGCCGGCCCACGTTCCCCATGGAAAGCCGCTCTCACGCGCGGCCTGCACCCCGAGCAGCGCGGTCTGCAGGAGCCAGCCGAGGCGCACGCCCCAGGTCGCGGCACGTCCCGCGGCGCCGGGGCGGCGCGCGTCGCCGAAGTAACCAAGCGCCGCCTCGCCGTACAACACGAGCGCGGGCCAGAAGAGGAGCTCAGCCACTCTTCTTCTCCAGCTCGTCGACCTCACGTTCGAGCCGCTGCAGCTTCAGCGCGATGATGACGACGTAGACGAGGACCACTGCGAACACGGCGCAATACGCGCCGGTGACGTACTTCTCCGCAGTCGTCACGCGATCCTCAATTCACGCAGGCGCGCGTCGATCCGCTTGCCGCTCAGCTCGACTCGGTAAAGCGTGTACGCGAATACGAGCATCGCCGCCTGCGCGACGCAGTACGTGACGAGGATCCAGCCGCCGAAGTTCGGGCCGTGGCGCGTGAACACGACGGGATGGATGAGCCCCTTCGCGAGCCTGATCGCAGCGAAGCTCACCGGAATGAGCACGACACCGAAGAGCGCATAGACGGCGCTGAAGTTCGCCTGCTGCGGACCGGGATCGACGGAGAAGCGGAGCATGAAGTACGCCGCGTAGAAGAGGAACAGGACGAGGAAGAGCACGAGCTGGTCCTCGCTCCAGAGCCACCAGTGCCCCCATGAGATCTTCGCCCAGATCGAGCCGGTAACGAGAACGAGCACGCCGAAGATCACGCCCTGGTGCACGGCGACGTAGCTCTCGAGATCGGCGCGCGGATCGTGCTTCCACAGATGGACGAGCGCCTTCCACGCGCCGCCGATGAAACACGCGTAGGCGGTGATCGCGATCGAGACGTGGAAGTAGAAGATGCGCTGCGAGAAACCCTGGTTCGCGTCGTTCGGCACGACGAAGAAGATGAGCGCGAGCGCGAGCGTCACGAGAACGAGCGACGACACGGCGAGCGCGGGCAGCGAGATGCGGGGAAGCCGGCGCACCGTGGCCAATTGTGCCCATGCAGCGATCACTCGGCGACGACGTACTCGAACGAAGCCCAGCACAGGAGCGCGAAAAGCGCGTCGTACAGCACCAGGAACCCGAGGTAGCGGCCGGGCGAGGCGGCCGTGCTCGCGCCGATGCCGCCGACGACGATCGGGATCGCAAGTGGCAGGAAAAGGAGCGGCAGGAGGAGGTCGCGGGCGCGCGTCGCGACGGCCATGGCGCCGAGGAACGTGCCGACAGCGCAGATCCCGACGTCGGCAAGGGCAACGCCGCCGATCGTCGCCGCACCGACGCCGTGGAAGAAGAGCGCGAACACGGGGAGCGCGACGATCTCGGCGGCTACGAGGAATGCGAGCGTCGCGAGCGACTTCGCCAGCCAGATCGCGCTGCGATCACACGGCGCGAGCACGAGGCCGTCGAGCGTGCGCTGCTCGCGCTCCGGCACGAATGCACGGCCGAGGCCGAGGAGCGCGGTGAAGAGGATCGCCACCCACAGGAGCCCACTCGCGGCGAGATCGGACGAATGCGCCGGCAGCGTGAAATGGAAGACGACGAACGTCGCGACGACGAAGAGCAGCATCGCCGGCAGCGTGTCGCGCGCGCGCAGCTCGAGGAGCAGATCCTTGCGCGCGAGCGTGCGGACGTCGGCGAGGTAGTTCATGCCAGCGCAAGCCTCGTTGTCGCGAGGTGCTCGACACGACCCGGATCGTGCGTTGCAATCACAAGCGTGCGCTGCTCCCGCAGCAGCTCGTCGAGCAACGTTGCGCCGGATTCGTCCAACGCGGAGTAAGGCTCGTCGAGCACGAGCAGCGCGGGATCGTGCAGCAGCACGCGGCAAAGCGCAAGCCGCTGCGTCATCCCGCGCGAGTACGAGCCGACGCGATCGTGGCGCACCTCCCACAATCCGAAACGCTCAAGCAGCATGCCGATGCGCTCGCGTCGCTCCGGCACGCGATAGAGACGGCCGTACAGGTCGAGGTTCTCGAGCGCGGTGAGCTCCCGGTACACGAGCGGCTCGTGCGCGAGGTAGCCGATCGCGCCGCGGTCGGCGTCGACGTGCAACTCACCCTCGCTCGGCCGGGCGAGGCCAGCGCAGAGACGGAGCAGCGTCGTCTTGCCGGAACCGTTCGCGCCCGTGACGACGGCGAAACCGCCGCGCGGAACGTCGAGCTCGACGTTGCGCAGCACACGCTTGTCGCCGAAGCGCTTCCCGAGCCCGTGCGCGGCGATCATCAGGTGGCCGCGTCCGCGATGACGAACACGGCGAAGGCGACACTGATGACGCCGTTCATGGTGAAGAACGCCGCGTCGCGCCGGCGCACGTCGCCGGGAGCAACGAGCGAGTGCTCGTACACGAGCAACGCGGCAACCACGGCGACGCCGATCCAGTACAGGGCGCCGACGGACACTCCCAGGCCGACACCGATCAAGCAGACGACGGTCGCGACATGCGCGATGCGTGCGGCGGCGAATGATCCACTCACGCCGAAGCGCGTCGCAATCGAGTGCAGGCCTTCTCCGCGGTCGACGTCGACGTCGAAGAGCGCATAGAAGAAGTCGAAGCCGGCAACCCACAGCGCGACCGCGGCGCCGAGCAACCACGCCTGCCACGGCAGATGGTTCGTGATCGCCACCCACGCGCCGACCGGCGCGAGGCCGTCGACCGCGCCGAGCCACAGATGGCAGAGCCACGTGAAGCGCTTCAAGTACGGATAGATGACGAAGCCCGCGACCGGGATCGGCCACAGCCAGTGCGTCTTCGGCGCGAGCTGCCATACCGCGACGAGAAACAACGCGAGCGACGCAATGCAGAAGAGCATCACCTGCAGTACCGACAGCTGGCCGCTCGGCAGCTCGCGTCCGGCCGTGCGCGGATTTCGCGCGTCGATGCCGGCGTCGATCAAGCGGTTGAGCGCCATGGCGAGCGAGCGAGCGCCGACCATCGCGAGCGTGATCCAAAGGAGATCGTGCGCCTTCGGCGTGCCGTGAACGGCGAGGAACGCGCCGACGTATGCGAACGGGAGCGCGAAGACCGTGTGCTCGATCTTCACGAGCCGCGCGTAGCGCACCGGGAGCGCCGATATCACTGGTGTGCCGTGTGCCCGGCGAGCAGTTCCAGGGCGTGGTCGAGGAACGGTGCGAGCACCTCGAAGCCGTCGCGGCAGCCGCCCGTCGAGCCGGGCAGGTTGACGACGAGCGTGTCGCCGATGACGCCGGCGGTGCCACGTGAGAGTGCGGCGTACGGCGTCTTGTGCAGCGCGTTCGCGCGGAGGGCCTGCGCGATGCCGGGCGCCTCGCGCTCGATCACGTCACGCGTCGCCTCCGGCGTAACGTCGCGCTTGGCAAGACCGGTGCCTCCCGTCGTAAGCACGACCTGCGCGTTCGGCGCGAGCTCGCGCAGGGCGTTCGCGATCTGATCGCGCTCATCCGGGACGACACGCCGCTCCACGTCGAAGCCCGCGCCGCGGAGCAGCTCGTCGAGCAGGTCGCCGCTCCCGTCCTCCGCCTCCCCGCGCGAGACGCGATCGGAGATCGTGAGCACGGCCGCGTTCACAGCGGCTCCTTCGTCTTCTCGAGCAAGCGCACCTCGGCGACGACCATGTTCTTGTCGATCGCCTTCGCCATGTCGTAGACCGAGAGCGCCGCGACGGTCGCAGCGGTCAGCGCCTCCATCTCGACACCGGTCTGCGCGGTCGTCTCGGCCGACGCGACGATCGCAACCGAGTCGTCGCCGACGTCGAGCGTCACCTCGACGTGCGAGAGCGGAAGCGGATGACAAAGCGGGATCAGCTCGCTCGTGCGCTTCGCGGCCATGATCCCCGCGAGCTGCGCCGTCGCGAGCGCGTCGCCCTTCGGCAGCTCGCGCAGGCGGCGCGCTGTCTCGGCAGCCATACGCACCTCGGCGCGCGCGACTGCACGCCGCCGCGACAACGGCTTCGCTCCGACGTCGACCATACCGACGTCGCCGCCTTCACTCACATGCGAAAGCTCGCTCACCCAGAGGATGCTACGCCGACGCGGTCGATGTCTTCGAGCTGAGCCTCGATCCAGGCGGCGAGATCATGCTCACGCACGTGCGCGCGAATCGCCTCGGCGCGCCTGCGCCGTTCGTCCGGCGCCATCGAGAGCGCCTCGTACAGCGCATCCGCCTGGCCGACGAGGTCGAACGGATTCACCGTCAGCGCCCACTCGCCGAGCTCCTCGTGCGAGCCAGTGTTCTCCGAGAGAACGAGCACGCCGTCACGCTCGTTCACGAGCGGCGCCTCCTTCGACACGAGGTTCAAGCCGTCGAAGACGGCGTTCACGAGGAGAACGTCGTACTGCTTGTACGCGGCAACCGAGCGGACAAAGTCGTCGCCGATGCGCAGGTCGATCTCCTCGACACCTTCCGTCTCGCGGCGCACGACGTCGAGATACACCGCGTACTCGGGAACATCCAAGCGCGAAGGCGCAAGCAACGCGAGGAAGCGAACACGGCCGCGCAGCTCCGGATGCCGCTCGAGCATGAGCTTGAAGGCGCGGAAGCCGCGCACGATGTTCTTCGAAGGATCCGCCCTGTCGACGCGCAGCACGAGCAGCTCCGGTCGCGAGTCCACGAGCAGCCGTTCTTGCTCGAGCACCGCAGCGTCATCGCGTAGCCGCTCGAACTCGTCCGCATCGATGCTGATCGGATGGCACGTGACGAGCGTGCGCCGGCCCGCGTGCACGACGGTCGCCTCGTCGTAGTCGACATCCGCGCCGAGCAGCTCCTCGCAGGCGTGGAGGAAGTTACGCCCCCACCGACGCGTGTGGAAGCCGACGACGTCGTTTGCGAGCAGCCCTTCGTGGATCTCCCGGCGCATGCGCTCGGGCAGCACGGTCCAGTAGTCGGCCTGCGGCCAGGGGATGTGCACGAAATGCGAGGTGATCGCGTTCGGACAACGCGCGCGCACGAAGCGCGGCGCGAGATAGAGGTGGTAGTCGTGGAAGAAGACCGCGGCCGAGGGCTCACGCTCGAGCTCGGCAATCGTTGCCTCGGCAAACGCCTCGTTCACCGCGACGTAGCCGTCGTTCCAGGCGTCGGCGAGCGCCGGACCGAAGTCCGGGGCGTACGAAAGGCCCCACATGTAGTGCTGCAGGAACCAGAGCACGGGATTCGCGACGACGTTGTAGTACGCGTCGTACGCGGCGGGATCGTGCGCGATCAAGTGCAGACCTGGCTCGCTGTTGTCCGTTGCGACAACACGGTCCTCGTCGCTCATTGCCGATGCGATCCACGTCACATCGTGGTGCGCAACGAGACCGCCGAGCGCGGTGACGAGCCCGCCCCCGCCGCGGCGCGCGACGCGCTCGCCGCTGGGTGAGCGGTCGTAGACAAGCGGGCCGCGGTTCGCGACCACGAGCAGCTTGCGCCGCGAAGACATGCTGCTAGTTGAGCAGTTTTGCGAAGCGCAGGCGCGAACCGCGCACGCCCGGCTTCGAGTCGATCTCGAACTCGTCGGCGATCGTTCGGATGATCGCGATGCCGAGACCGCCCTCCGACAGCTCTTCGCCTTCGAGAGCCGGCGGCTCGTCGGGATCGAATCCCGCGCCGTCGTCGACGACTTCGATGTCAAGCCGGTCGGGATGCAGCTCGTAGCGAATGTCGACGTGACCGTCCGTGCTGTCGTCGTATGCGTGTCGCACGGAGTTCGACACCGCTTCCGTCAGCGCAAGCTTGATGTCGGCGACCGTCGCGTCATCCATCGCGCGCAGTTGCGCAAGCCCGGTGAGCGCAAGGCGGCACAGCGTCACGTACTCCGCCTTCGCGGGAATGCGCAGCCGAACGGACCGGCCCCCGTCACCGTCCACAGCAGTAGCTGAGGTTGTCGCCTCGGTCATCGCCCGCATCGAACGCCGGTCCTATTCCCGAAGATTCGAATACCTAAACCCGCCGATTTCTACTTCTTCCGGTATCCGCCGCGCGTCCCGGCTCGCGTACGAGATGCCCATTGGAGGCCTTGCGCTAACGCGCCGCGAGCTGAACGGCGATCTGCCGTCGATGGCCGGCCCGGACGACCGTGAACACCGCTGTATGCCCGGGCTCGAGCGTATTCGTGACGATCCGCACGAGCTCGTCGGCACTCTGCACTGGAACGCCATTCACGGCCACGACGACGTCCCCACCGGTGACGACGGTCTGCCCCTCGAAGCCGATGTGGCCCGTCCCGCCCCGGATTCCGGCCTTCTCCGCCGGCCCACCGGAGGTGACGTCATCCACGAGCGCGCCGTACCTCGTCGCGAGCCTGAGCCGCCGCGCGAGCGAGGGCGTCAGGTCCTCGGTCTGGATGCCCGCGTACGCGTAGGCGACCTTGCCGGTTGTGAGCAGCTCGTGGAGGGAGCGCCGCGCGGCGTCGATCGGGACGGCAAAGCCGATGCCGGCCGGCCCCCCGAC
>DASSXM010000011.1:0-4925 GCA_035703805.1 Gaiellaceae bacterium
GGAGCTGTGCGGCCATGTCCCGCGAGAGCTCGATGCCCGCGACTCGGACGCCGCGTTCTGCGAGCGGCAGCGCGATCCGGCCGGTACCGATCGCCAACTCCAGCGCACCGCCGCCGGCGAGCGGTGCGAGGAAGTCGACCATCGGCTCGACCGGAAGATGCGCGGTGTCCTCGTCGTAGTGCTCTGCGACTGCTCCGGCGAACCAGTCCGTCATCCCGACCTCTTTAGCTTCCCTTGCTTCTTCGCGTACACCTCGCCGCGACGGAAGATCGCGAGCCCGATCGGCGTCGCAAGGACCGCGATGATCAGCAACGGCCACACGTCCGCCCATACGAGGCCGGTTCCGTTGACGATCGACGCGCGGTCGCCGCGGAGCGCATACGTCGCCGGCGACAGCTTCGAGATCAGCTGCATCCAATGCGGCATCACCGACACGGGGTAGTAGACGCCCGAGACGACGAGCATCAACCCCTGCGCGACGAAGCCGAGCTGCGCGCCCTTCTCCGGTGACACGAGCGGCAGCACCGACGTCATCATTCCGACGCCGATGAACGAGAGCGACGCGATCGCAAGCAGTGCGAAGGCGGCGCCGTAGTTCGCGTGCGGGATGTGCAGTCCGATGAACAGGACGACCGCGAAGAACAGGATCGTCGCGCGGACCAGCCCGTACAGCACTGCGTACGCTCCCTGGCCGCCCAAGTGCATGACGCGCGAGATCGGCGCCATGAACGTGTACTCGATCGTTCCTTCCCAGCGCTCCCACGCGACCGTCTCGGTCATGAACTCGAAGATGATTCCGAGGAACGCCCAGATAACCGCGCCGACGAGCAGCCTCGTCGCCAGTACGTTCTCCGCCGCCGGGGAGAGGTGCACGGACCGCGCGATGAACACGATCGTGAGCGTGTTCGCGATCGTCCACACCATGAACGCGACGTCCCAGAGGAAGTAGCGCTTGGTGAGGTAGACGTTGCGTTCGACGATGCCGCCGAGCCCGATGAGCTCGCTGCGCATGGTTGCTCCGATGGCGGTCATCCGAACACCTCCCTGTACTCGTCGTCTTCGTCTGTCTCCTCTTCGAACGTGCGGCCGGTCGCGGCGAAGAACGCCTCCTCGAGCGTCTCGACGTCGTACCGGCGCTTCACATCCGCGACCGGCTCGAGGAACAAGAGCTCGCCGCGGTCGAGCAGCCCGACGCGGTCGGCGAGCGCTTCGGCCTCTGCCATGTCGTGCGTGCAGAGGAGGATCGTCGCGTCGTGCGTCTTGCGGACTTCGCGGATGAAGTCCTGCACCTCGAGCTTCGAGCGCGGGTCGAGACCCGTCGTCGGCTCGTCGAGCAGCAACAGGACCGGCGACGTCAGCAATGCACGCGCGAGCGCGACCTTCTGCTGCATGCCGCGGGACAGGTTCTGCATCGACTCGCCGCGCCGGTCCGGCGGGAAGCCGACCCGTTCGAGGATCTCCGGCACCGCCTTGCGCGTCACCGACGGCGGCATGCCGTAGAAGCGCGCCGCGTACGAGAGGTTCTCGTCCGCGGACATCTTCTTGAAGAAGCTCGCCTCGACGGAGACGCGGTTGACGAGTCGCCTGATCGTGCGGGCGTCACGGACGACGTCGTTTCCGAAAACGCGCGCCGAGCCGCCGTCGTCGATGAGTAGCGTCGACAAGAGACGGACGAGCGTCGACTTTCCCGAGCCGTTCTGGCCGAGGATGGCGACGCACTCGCCGCGGGCGATCGTGAACGTGACGTCCTTCAACGCCGGCATGCTGCGACGCCGCCGCGCGAACGCGGAGGCGCCCTTGGCGCGTCGCCGGAAGACCTTCGTCAGGTGCTCGACCTCGACGGCAGGGACGTCCCGGCGGACGGACGTGCTCAATGGATTGGGTACTGCAAGCGTGGACATGTTGCTCCTTTGAACTGCAAAAAGGGAACGGAGAACAGGACAACCGCCGGGACGGCGGTGCGCGGAGTTAACGTCCGCGCGAGCCGATGAGGCCGATACTTCGGCCCATCGGGAACCTGTACATCACGTTCGTCTGCAACATGGCGCGCGAAGAATAGGCGCTCAGTTGGTCGGCGTCAAATCGTGGATGAACCAGATGCCGTGCTTCGACTGTCCGGTCACCTTCCCGAGATCCGGGTACTCGACGACCTCGGGCGTCACGCGTACACCTGCCATCACAAAGCGCACGAGTCCGTCTGTGTCGTTGCGCAGGCCGTGTGCGCCGCCGGGACCGGTCGTGAAATGCACGACCTCGCCTTCTTCGAGCTGCCGCTCACCCGCAGGCGTCTTCAACGTCGGCCGGCCGCGCAACACAATCAGAAGCTCCTCCGAGCCGTGGTGCGCGTGATAGACGACGAAGTCGCCCGGATCCAGCTCGTACAACGATGCGCCGAGCATGTGCTCCCAGCCGCGCGGAGTCAGCCGCTTCGACATCGCGCCGCCTCCCGACCAGTCCTCGCCCTGCTCGCCCCACTCGTCGTCCCAGATGTTCACGCTGGGACTCTACGCGTCCGTGTGCCAGGTCCGACCTCCGCGTACGCCTCGGCGAGAAGTGCGCCGAGTGGCGCGTCGAGCTGGTCGGCAGAGGCAATTCGCAATCGGTGCGTGATCACGCGCTTCGTATGCGGAAAGGCGGCCAAGAGGCAGGGATGCTCGGCCTTCCGCAGCAGGTCGATGTTGAGCTCGAGCCGGCGCCCGAGGACGAACGCACCCGCGAAGATGCGCGTCCGCTTCCAGTAGACGATCGTCTTTCTCGCCGCCGGCTCTGACGGCCCGCACGCCTCGACCATCGCCTGGAAGCGCCGGAAAAGGTCGCGAGCGCCCTCGTTCGTGACGCTTGCGAGGTAGTCGTCGACGGTCACGCCGCGCGCGGGGGCTCGTCGTCGTCCACTTCTGCCACCGCGGGCAGCAGGTCCTCGAGCCACGCGACGATCTCCGGCTCGCGGAGCAGCAGCTCGACGACTGTCGTCGGCTCTTCTTCGTTCTCTTCCATGAGCGGACTCTTGCAGACAAAGAGGCCATCTTCTGGCCTCTTTCTCGCGTAGTCTCCGATTCGTGCGCGCGAGCCGTCTGGTGTCCCTCCTCCTGCTCCTGCAGACGCGGGGCCAGCTGACTGCGGCCGAGATCGCCGAACGGATGGAGGTCTCGATCCGCACCGTGCACCGCGACGTCGCCTCGCTCGCCGCCGCCGGCGTTCCCGTCGAAGCGGTGCGCGGGCCGGCGGGCGGCTATCGGCTCGCCGGCGGCTACCGCACGCGGCTGACCGGTCTCACGGCGGACGAGGCGGAGGCGCTCTTCGCCGGCATGTCGGGGCCGGTTGCCGAACTCGGACTGGGCCACGAGGTTGCGGCTGCGCGGCTCAAGCTGCTCGCGGCGCTCCCGGCCGAGCTCCAGGAGCGCGCAGCGCGGGCGGAGAGGCTGTTCCATCTCGACACGCGCGGCTGGTTCCGCGCCGAGGACCGCGTGCCGCATCTCCACGAGCTCTCCGCCGCTGTCTGGCGCGGCTGCCGCGTGCGCATGCGCTACCGCGAAGGACAGAAGACGGTGAGACGAACCGTCGATCCGCTCGGGCTCGTGCTCAAGGGCGGCGCGTGGTACCTCGTCGCGCATCGTTCGGCCGGCATGCGGGTGTATCGCGTATCGCGTGTTGCGTCGGTGCGCGCGCTCGACGAGGAGTGCGAGCGGCCGAGTGGATTCGAGCTCGATGCGTTCTGGGCCGAGTGGTCGCACGCCTTCGAGGAGAGCCTTCCGCGCATCGAGGTCGTTGTGCGCAGTAGCGATGGCGTGAAGACGCTCGCGTTCGAATCCCTCGCAGAGGCCCACAGCGCGGTGCTGCGCAATCGGTATGACGTTCTCGAGCCGCGTGAGTTGCGCGCGCGCGTCACCGATACGGTGCGCGAGCTCGCCGCCGTGTACGTTCAGTAGATCCGTTCGCTCTCGAACCCGGTAACGAGTATTCTCTCGCTCACACGCGCCAAGCGACCAGGAGGCGAGATGCGCGCACCGTTCATGTCCATCGAGAAGGCCTTTGTGACCTACTTGGAGGGTATGACGCGTGCTTCGCAGAACGCTCAACTTGGGAATCGTGGCGCATGTCGACGCCGGTAAGACAACTCTCACCGAACGGCTCCTGTACGGGGCCGGCGTCATCGACGAGCTCGGGAGCGTCGACAAGGGAACGACTCAGACCGACTCGCTAGCGCTCGAACAGCAGCGCGGCATCACGATCAAGTCGGCCGTCGTCTCGTTCGCGATCGACGACGTCACCGTGAATCTCATCGATACGCCCGGCCACCCCGACTTCATCGCGGAAGTGGAGCGGGTGCTGAGCGTCCTGGACGGCGCCGTTCTCGTGATCTCCGCAGTCGAAGGCGTCCAGCCGCAGACGCGGATCCTGATGCGCGCGCTCCAGCGGCTGGCGATTCCGACGCTGATGTTCGTGAACAAGACCGACCGGCGCGGGGCCGATCCGGACCGCGTGCTCCGCGAGATCCGCGAGCGGCTGACGCCGGCGGCCGTTTCAGCCGATGCCGACGCCGAGGAGCTCGCCGAACAGGACGAAGCGCTCCTCGATGCCTACCTCGACGGCGCGCCGGTCGCCCTGTCGGATGCAATCCGGAAGGGACTCGTGCAACCGGTCTTTTCCGGCTCGGCCCTGACCGGCGAGGGTGTCGCCGCGATCACCCGCGGGATCGCCGAGCTGCTGCCGGCGCGCGCCGGCGACAACAACGGCGCGGCCTCAGGGCTCGTTTTCAAGATCGAGCGCGGCCTCGACGGCGATCGGATCGCCTACGTGCGAATCTTCTCCGGCACCATGCGCGTGCGCGATCGCGTGCCCGTCGGAAGGGGCGGCGACGGCAAGGTGACGGCGATCAGGGTCTTTGCCGAGGGAACCGACGTTCAGCGCCCGTTGGTGTCGGCCGG
>DASSXM010000018.1:0-3573 GCA_035703805.1 Gaiellaceae bacterium
GCCGGAATCGCCGAGCGAACGTTCGACTTCGCAGCTGCGGTCTGGGCGTTGCCGCGGAACGCCAGATACGACGGGACGGCGATCGCGACGAGGATGCCGAGAATCACGATGACGACGAGGAGCTCGATCAGCGTGAAACCCTGCTCGCTCGCCAAACGGTTCTTGATCTTCGCCATTCCAAGGACTCCTTCCACGCGGGGTTGATGGCGGATGGCTCGCTCTCTATCGGCGGTCGTTGACAAGGCCGCCGACACCCGAATGGGGGATTCGCTCCGCTGCTCAAGCCGCACTCACCCCGTGCCGATACGCGGACGAGAGGATGCCGCAGCTCACCTCCATTGACGATCTGCTCGAGCAGATGGTGGGAATGGGCGCGTCCGACCTGCACGTCACGGTCGGAAGCCCGCCCGCCTTTCGCGTGCGCGGGGAAATCGTGCGCGCGGACGGCTACGAAGCCTTCAACGCGGACGACACGCGCTCGCTGCTCTATCGCATCCTCACGAGCGAGCAGCAGAAGCAATTCGAGCTCAAGCGGCAGCTCGATTTCGCATACGCGCTTCCCGGTCACGCGCGTTTCCGCGTGAACGTGTACTACCAGCGCGAAGCCGTCGGAGCTGCGTTCCGCCTCATCCCGCAGGAGATCAAGACGCTCGAGGAGCTCGGCCTTCCGCCCGAGCTGCACCTGCTCGCCGAGAAACCGCGCGGACTCGTGCTCGTCACCGGCCCGACCGGCTCGGGCAAGTCGACGACGCTCGCGGCGATCATCGACGAGATCAACCGCAATCGGTCGGAGCACATCCTCACCGTCGAGGACCCGATTGAGTTCGTCCACCGCCACAAGCGCTGCATCGTCAACCAGCGCGAGATCGGGCCCGACGCAACAAGCTTCGCCGACGCGCTCAAGGCGGCGCTCCGCCAGGACCCGGACGTGATCCTCGTGGGCGAGATGCGCGACCTCGAGACGATCTCGACCGCGCTCACCGCCGCCGAGACGGGCCATCTCGTCTTCGGGACGCTGCACACGCAGAGCGCGCCTTCGACGATCGACCGCATCATCGACGTGTTCTCGCCGGCGCAGCAGCAGCAGGTGCGGATCATGATCGCGAACTCGTTGCAGGCGATCGTGACGCAGGCGCTGCTCCCGACCGCCGACGGGCAAGGCCGCGTTGCAGCGCTGGAGATCCTCCTGCCCGACGACGCAGTCCGCAACTTGATCCGCCAGGCGAAGATCGAGCAGGTCTACTCGATCATGCAGACGAACACGTCGCGCGGCATGCAGACGATGGAGCAGGCGCTTGCTGATCTCACGCTCCGCCGCGTCGTGAACGTTGACGAGGCGCTCAGCCGCTCGAGCCGCCCGGACCAGCTCGCCGGATTGCTCGAACGCTCCGGCCTCGACGTGACGGGTGCGCTCGCCGCGCTGGAGCTCAACAACATGGGTGCGCATCAGCCGAGCGCGGCACTGCGCGTGGCCGGGAGCTGACGATGAGCGAGTCGATCTGGAAGAAGGAGATCACCTTTCGTCGCAAGCCGAAGACCGCGCCCGAACCGAGGCAGGCGAAGGAGTCCGTCTGGAAGAAGGAGATCTCGCTACGCGGCGCGCCGAAGAAGGCTGGGCCGAAGCAATCGATTTGGAAGAAAGAGATCTCACTCGGACGCAAGCGCGCGCCGAAGCCGGAGACTCCTGTGCTCGCGTTCGATCTCGCGCCCGCGGCCGAGGCCGTATGGGCGCAGCCGCCGGCACCCACGCCGGAGCCCGAGCCGCAGGTTGTCGAAGAGGTCGCGGCCGAGCCGGAAACCGTTGTCGAGCAGCCGCAGCCGTATGCGTGGCTTACCGAGCAGACGCTGACCGAGTCGCCCGCAGTCGAGCCGCCGCGGTCGACCTATGCATGGCGCGGGGCCGATCCCGAGCCGGAACCGGAGCAGCCCGTCGTCGAAGCGGCGGCGGAGGAGCCGGAGCTCGTTGCCGAACCCGTACCGGAGCTCGAGCCGCAGGTCGCGGAGGATTCGAGTGACGCCTGGGTTGCCAGCCCGGTCTACCCGGAGCTCGCTCTGGGCCGTGTTCTGGAGCCGGAGCCGAAGACGTCGTTCTGGCGCAAGGAGCGCTCGCTCAAGCGCGCACCGAAGCGTCCCGAAGTCAGCCGCGAGCCCGAACCGACACCGGCGCCGGCGGCAAAGACGTCGTTCTTGCACAAGGAGCGCTCGCTCAAGCGCGCGCCGAGACGGCCCGAGCCTGCCGTCGAGAAGCCGAAGGCCGAGCGCCGGCTGAAGCGGCCGTCGCTCAAGCGCGCGCCGAAGGAGCCCAAGATCCGCAACGAAGACTCGTTCTTGCGGCGCGAGCGCTCGTTGACGAAGCCGAAGATGTCCGTGCCGAAGCGCGCGTCCGGCGCTGCGGGCGGGTCCGGCAGCCATGCGGTCAAGCGCTATGTCGGCCTCAAGGTAGGCAGCTCTCAGATCGCCGCCGCGCGCGTCGCAAACAACGGCGCTGCGGAGCTCCTTCAGGTCGCGCGCGAACCGCTCGCGCACGGTGTCGTCGTCAACGGCGAGCTGCGCGATCCCGAGGCGCTCGCAGAAGCGCTCAAGCGCTTCTTCGCGCGCAACAAGCTGCCGCGCAAGAACGTGCGCCTCGGGATCGCGAGCAGCAGGATCGGCGTGCGCGTATTCGACATCGCGGGCATCGATGACGACAAGCAACTCGAGAACGCGATCCGCTTCCGCGCGCAGGACACGCTTCCGATTCCGCTCGACGAGGCTGTGCTCGACTACCACATCCTCGGTGAGAGCGTCGACGAAAACGGCAACGCGGCACGCCGTGTGCTGCTCGTCGTCGCATACCGCGATCTCGTCGACCGCTACGTCGCAGCATGCCGCAAGGCAGGCGTCTCGCTCGTCGGAATCGATCTCGAGGCGTTTGCCCTTCTGCGCGCCCTCGCGGCGCCGAAGTCCGCCGATCAGACCTCCGATGCGGCGTTCGTTGCCGTCGCGATCGGCCATGACCGGTCGACCTTTGCCGTATCTGACGGGCGCGTCTGCGAATTCACGCGCGTGATCGAGTGGGGCGGGGCGTCGTTGAGCGTCGCCGTGGCGCGCGTCCTCGACATGGCGCCGTCAGAGGTCGAGTCGATCAAGCGCCTCGTCTCGCTCGAGTCGGACACCGTTCCGGAGGGAGTCGACGCGGCGGACTACACGCGCGCCGTCGAAGCAGTCCACCGCCAGGTGCAAGGCTTCGCACGCGAGCTCGTCTCCTCGCTCCAGTTCTACCAGGGCCAGCCGGGCTCACTCGGCATCGGCGAGATCGTGATCACTGGCGGCACCGCCAACCTCGCCGGTCTGGCAGGCGAGCTCGAGCGGCAGATCGGTGTGCGCGTGCGCGTCGGCGATCCCCTTGCGCGCCTCAAGGTCGGGAAGAAGATCTCGGCCGACGAGCAGATGGGCTCGCTCGCCGTCGCAATCGGACTCGGGATCGAGGATTGATGCGCGCGGTCAACCTTCTTCCGCGCGATGCGAAGCACGCGAGCGGTGCGGGACAGAACATGCTCGCAATCGTCGCCGCCTGCGCCGGCGTGCTCGTCG
>DASSXM010000061.1:0-32951 GCA_035703805.1 Gaiellaceae bacterium
GTCTCGTATGCGAGCGGCCCGAACGAGGCGCGCTACAAGGTCGACGCCGCCGAGGGCTACTGGAACTCGGGCGAGCCCGGACTCGGCTACACGATCCGCGAGAAGCACGGCTACTTCCCGGTCGCGCCGCACGACACGCTCTCCGACCTGCGCACGCGGATGGTGCTGACGCTGGAGCGGCTCGGGATCCCGTGCGAGTTCCACCACCACGAGGTCGCGACCTCCGGCCAGTGTGAGATCGACCTGCGCTTCCAGTCGCTGACCCGGATGGCGGACCAGATCATGGTCTACAAGTACGTCGTCAAGAACACGGCGCGTGCGGCGGGCAAGTCGGTGACGTTCATGCCGAAGCCGGTCTTCGGCGACAACGGCTCGGGCATGCATACGCACCAGTCGCTCTGGAAGGAGGGCACGCCTCTCTTCGCCGACAAGTCCGGCCCCGCGGGTCTCTCGCAGCTCGCGCGCGCATATGTCGGCGGCCTGCTCGCCCACGCGCCGGCGCTGCTTGCGTTCTGCGCACCGACGACGAACTCGTACCGGCGGCTCGTCCCCGGCTTCGAGGCGCCCGTCAACCTCGCGTACTCCTCCCGCAACCGTTCGGCGTGCATCCGCATCCCGATGTACAGCGACTCGCCGAAGGCGAAGCGCATCGAGTTCCGCTGCCCCGACGCGTCGGCGAACCCGTACCTCGCATTCGCGGCGATGATGATGGCGGGCCTCGACGGGATCGAGCGCGGTCTCGACCCCGGCGAGCCGGCCGACTTCGACCTGTTCGAAGACGACCGTGGCGTCGCCAAGGTGCCGGGCTCGCTCGACGGCGCACTGGACGCGCTCGAGGCCGATCACGCGTTCCTCACGAAGGGCGACGTGTTCAGCGAGGAGTTGATCCGGACCTGGATCGACTGGAAGCGCGAAAATGAGGTCGACGTCGTCCGCCTCCGGCCGCATCCGATGGAGTTCTCCCTTTACTACGACTGTTGACACTCTGGTTCGTGACCTGCGGCCGGAGGACTGGCCGCAGGTCGCGTCCATCTACGAAGACGGGATTCGCTCCGGCAACGCGACGTTCGAGACCGGCGTGCCCTCGTGGGAGGAGTGGGACGCGGCGCACTCCGAGCACAGGCTCGTCGCCGAGCTCGACGGCAGGGTCGCCGGCTGGGCCGCGCTGTCGCCGACGTCGGACCGGTGCTGTTACGCCGGCGTCGCCGAGAACAGCGTCTACGTCGGCGAGTGGGCACGTGGCCGCGGCGTCGGGCGCGTCCTGCTCGAAGAGCTGATCGCCCGCTCCGAGGCGGCGGGCATCTGGACGTTGCAGGCCGGGATCTTCCCGGAGAACACGGCAAGCGTTCGCCTGCACATGGTCTGCGGCTTTCGGCTCGTCGGCGTTCGTGAACGTCTCGGTGTCGTCGACGGTCAGTGGCGCGACGTGCTCCTGCTCGAACGCCGCTCCGAGCTCGTCGGCTAGCCGACGTATACGGGCGTGCGCATCGGAACGAGCGGGTAGAGCTGCTCGACGTCCGCGATCGACATCCGGATGCATCCATGTGACGCCGCATGCCCCAGCGACCACGTCTCCGAGGTCCCGTGAATGCCGGCGCCGTTGTAGAAGCCGAGCCAGCGCGCTTTGATCGGATCGGCCG
This sequence comes from Gaiellaceae bacterium, assembly GCA_035703805.1. Lineage (GTDB taxonomy): Bacteria > Actinomycetota > Thermoleophilia > Gaiellales > Gaiellaceae > Palsa-739. The sequence continues at coordinate 1,641 of DASSXM010000061.1, forward strand.
GACCGGGCGGGATGATGCGGCCTGCGAGATCGCCCGCCCACGCGCTCAGCGGTACGTGCCAGGACGGATTCACCTGCCGCTCGTTGATGTGGTACAGCCCGGCCGGCGTCTCGAGGCCGGCGCGGCCGACGGCGATCGGATACGTCTTCGCGAGCTTGAGATGGCGGAAGAGGCGAAGCGTGAACGTCTCGCGGCTGACGAGAATGAACGAGGGGTAGCGCTTCGGGAGATCGGCGATCGTCCAACGCGGATGGAGCGTGCGCGTCGGAATCGTCAGCGTGCGGAGACCGTCGACGCGCAGGAGCGCTGCTGCAAGCTCGCGGGCGAGCGCGTCGCGCTGCACCGCGATACCGGTCTGCTCGGGGACGGGCTTCAATGCGGTGCCGGTCGCCTTCACGTCGGCGGACTTCGCCGGCTCGTCGACAACGCGCGCGACGTTGTCGGCGTACGTCGTGAGCGACGACGCGGAGAACGCGGCTTTCAGGGGAACCGTCACGTGAACGGGCTCGCCCCAGAACGCACGCCACGCGCGCCGCATGAGCCCACCCGCGCGGCTCTTCTGTACGGCAAGGTCGACCATGCGCGCGAGATCGAGGCGCAGTCCCGCGCTTCGCGGATCGGCGAGGAAGACGTGCGCGCCCGACAGCAGGCGGACCGGGCGGTTGAGCCGAGTGAGCCGTGACTCGAGCGCGGCGCGCGCCTGCGTGGCGCGCATGCCGCCGACCTCGACGCCGGCGATCCGGACCCCGGGCGCGATCACGCCGGCGTGTGCGCGATCCCAGAAGTACGCGTACGCGCTGCCCGCGCTGATCGCGATCCCGCCGATGGCGAGGAAGATCCCGGCCGTTGCGAGCAGTCCGCGGTGCATGGTTCTGCGCGTTCTACTCTCCTTCGAACGTGACGGCAAATCTCCGATCCCCGCAGTACCGGTTCGTCGACTGCCGCTGGGACGTGGGAGCGCCGGAGCGCGGCCGCGAGCTCTACCTCGCCGGGCACGTGCCCGGCGCGTCGTTCCTCGACGTCGAGGCCGACCTCTCCGACCTCGCCGTGCAGGGCCAGGGGCGACATCCGCTGCCGTCCGCCGAGCGGTTCGCGGCCGCGGCGTCGCGCGCCGGCATCGGCGCGGGCACCTTCGTCGTCGCGTACGGGAACATGGGCGGCGCCGAGCGCCTGTGGTGGCTCCTGCGCCACTTCGGCCATGACAATTGCGCCGTCCTTATCGGCGGGATCGACGCCTGGGGTGGACCGCTGCGCGCGGGCGAGGAACAGATCGAGCTCGCCACATTCACGCCGCGCGTGCGCGACGACGACCTCGTGTCGGCGGAGGACCTCGCGCGCCGACTTGCGGACCGCTCGCTCGTGCTCGTCGACGCGCGCACCCCGAACCGCTGGCGCGGCGAGCCGAATCCCATCGACGATCCGGCCGGCCGTATCCCCGGCGCGATCAATGCACCATGGAACGAGCCGCAGCCGGACGATCTACCGGACGGCGAGCTTGTCGCCTACTGCGGCTCGGGCGTCACCGCGTGCGTCGTCCTTCATCGCGCGTTTCTGAGCGGGCGCGACGGCGTGCTCTATCCCGGGTCGTGGAGCGACTGGTCGAGGCGCGGCTTGCCGATCGAGCGCGACTAGGCAGCTGCAGTCGCGGTGCCGAGCTCGCCGAGGTAGGGACCCCAGCGCTGCGGGATGCGCGGCGCTGCGAGCTTGATGAACAACACCGGCTGCGGCGGACGCGGATGCGTGCGCAGCACCATCCCCGCCTGCTCGACCGTGCGATCGCCCTTGCGCAGGTTGCACGGCGCGCAGGCGGTGACGACATTCTCCCAGATCGATTCGCCGCCTTTCGACCGCGGGACAACGTGGTCGAGCGTGAGCCGGCCGCTCGCGGTGCCGCAGTACGCGCACTTCCAGCCGTCACGCGCGAACAGCGCGCGGCGCGAGATCTTCCGCTGAATCGCGCGCGGAACGCGCACGTAGTGCAGGAGCCTGATTACGTGCGGCCAGATGAAGCTGCCGGTCGACGAGCGCAGCGGCTGGTCGAGTCGCTCGATCACCTCGGCCTTGCCCTTGTAGACGAGCACGTGCGCACGCCGGAACGAGCAAACGTTCAGCGGCTCGTAGCTCGCGTTCAGGACGAGAACGTGCTGCACTCTGTGCAAAAAAGTAGCAGGGGACCTGGACTATGAGCTCATGGCTCGCTCGACCGCCTCTTCCTCTTCGGGGGAGAGGGCGATCGAGGCGCGGCCGCGGTCGAGCTCCTTGATGTAGATGCGCGCGTAGTCGCGGCCCTGGATCGCGCTCAGTACGACCCCGGTCCGGGCGGCGTCGAGCAGGGCGACCGAGGCGGACTGATGGCCGCCGGTGTTCTCGTACGCGTCGTAGCGGACGATCGCGGTCTTCGAGACGGTGTCGTCGATCCGCCGGTCGACCCGGGTGACGCCGGCGCCGACTTCGTCTACCGCCTTGTGCAGCTCGTCGATCCGGCTCTGCAACGAGACCGCGAAGTCGATGAGGTCGCGGGTGCCGTCTCCGAGCACGACGCGCTGTGCGGACCGGACGCGGCGGAGAGCGAACCAGTAGCCGAGCGAGAGGAGCAGCGCGACCCCGGCGCCCGCGGCGGCGCCGATCGCGATCCAGCCGGCGACGGAGGCGCTCAGATGCATCGCGTTAGCTCAGGCTGAAGAACACGGGATACGTGTACGAGTTGTTGCCCAAGTTGGTCTCGCCAGGAACCTTGGCGACGTCGACCGTGATCGACGCCTGATTCGCGAACGCGGTCGGCGGCAGGTTGAAGTTGCCGAACGAGACCGTCGCGTTCTGCTTGGGAGCGATGAGCGTGATCGACTTGTGGCGCGTGATCGTCGTCGAGCCGGCCTTGATCGTCAGCGTCACGCCGATGTTCGACTCGTTGAAGTCGCCGGAGTCCTGCACCGTGGCGACGAACGTCAATCCGGCCGACACCTTCACCGTCGTTGCAGTCGACGTCGACAGCCTCGCGCCCTGCGGTTGCGCGTACACCGAAATGAGCGCTGAGCCGTGCAGGCCGCTCGGTGTTCCGCCCGTCGATGCGCCGCTCAGCCGAGTGAGCACGATGCCGAACGAGCGCGCGCTGACGATCTCCGGATTGGTGACGAAGTGCGACTGCGGCACGACGACACCGGTCACGCCGTTGTCCTTCAGCGTCTGCGTCGCGGGCGTGCGGTAGAGCTCGTCCCACACGACGTCGCTCGCGCTCAGGAGCGTGCCCTGCGCAGTGAGTGCGTCGATTGCGGCGGTCGTCGCGGTTGCCGTCTTCGCTGTGCTCGCCGTCGCGAGCGCCTCGCCAAGCCCCGCGAGTCCCTTCGCGCGCAGCTCGAGCGAGTCGACAAGCTGCTGATGGATCTGCAGCAGCGGACCGGGTGGGCGGATCTGCTGCGCTTGGTCATACGCCTGCTGCTCCTGCTGTGCGTACTGCTGCAGCGCCGTCGCGAGATCGGATTCCTTCAGCGTCCCGTCGACGAGCTTCGCGGCGAACTGCGTGCCGAGTTGCGTGGAGCCTTGCGCGAGCGTGCGCACCTTGCTCATGTACGACGCGTACTCGTCGTGCTTGCTCTTGCCCTGGCACGCGCCGACCCAGAAGACGAAGCCGATGACGATCGCGATCGCGATCGCGATGAGGCCCACGAGGCGCGCGAGCGGCACGAGGCCGGTCGGAGCGCGCATCGGCGGGCGGGGCGGGCGGGGCGGGCGCGGTCCCGAGCCACGGCCACCGGGACGCTCGAGGCGGGGGAGCCTGCGCTGTCGCGGCGGCGCCTCGGCCGTCTCCGGCTCGTCGAAGAAGTCGAACTCGATCTCGCCGTCGTCAAACGTATTCACGCGCGCCTCTCGCCGCCGTCGGCTCCCGGCCGGCGGAGCCGGCCTCCGCCGACGGCTGACGCCGCTGGCGGCAGGATGCTGCGCTCGCGACGCTCGGTCGTACTCGATGTACTGCCCTTCGCGTCGCTCGCTTGCCTTCTTTGCCAACGGCGCCCGAGGAACGCGCGTGCGTTCGTCCTTGTCGCGAGAACTGTCATACGCCCGGCCAGACTGTACCCCGCCCCTCTGAACAAGAGGAAATGACCCGTCCGCGGCCAACCAGACGGGAGGCATGTCGAACGCTGCGCTCGCGCTCGAAGGAAGCGGGCTCGTCCTCGACCGGTACCGGCCGCTGCGCCCGCTCGGGAGCGGCGGATCCGGGTCGGTATGGCTCGCTCGCGACGAGCAGACGGGGCTCGAGGTCGCACTGAAGATCATTGCCCGCGAGGGCAAGGCTGCCGTGCGCGCCGAGCGCGAGGCCGCAGCCGCTGCGCGGCTTCGCCACCCGCATTGTCTCCGCGCCTACGCATTCGCGCACGACGCTCGGAACGTCTACATCGCATACGAGTTCGTGCCCGGCAAGACGGTGCGCGAGGCGATGCGCGCGGGCGAGCTAGACGACAAGGCCGCCGTCGAGGCGTGTGCACAGGTGTGCGACGCGCTCGCGCATGCGCACGCGCACGGAATCCTCCACCGCGACGTCAAGCCGTCGAATTTGCTGCTCGCCGACGGCGACGGCGTCTCGACACGGCTGCTCGACTTCGGACTCGCGCGCATGGCCGAGGAGGAGACGCTGACGGCGCACGGAGACGTGCCCGGCACGCTCGCGTACATCTCGCCGGAGCGGCTTGCGGGCGAGAACGCGAGCGAGGCGTCCGACGTGTGGGCGGTCGGCGTGATGCTGTGGGAGTCGCTCGCCGGGCGCCATCCGTTCTGGCAGGGCTCGCTGCTCGACACCGCGCGCGCGATCGAGGCAGGTGCGCCGTCGCTCTACGAGCTGCGCGCGGATCTACCGAAGCCGCTCATCCAGCTCGTCGACCGTGCGCTCTCGCGCGATCCCGCGCGTCGTCCCTCCGCAGCCGAGCTCGGCCGTACGCTGCGCGGCGCCGCGATGCCTCGAAGAGCCAAGTCCCGCGACCAGGTCGCGACTACGTCGCGACCTGGTCGCATTCCTTCGGTCGTCCTCGCCGTTGGCTTTGCCGCCGCTGCGACAACTGCGCTGCCGTTCTTCCCCGCCGCGTGGCCGTTCGGGCTTGCGCTCGCCGCGGGGGCGATCACGTTCCTGCGGGCGAGACTCGGCCTCGCCGTCACCCTCGCGGTCCCGATCCTCCCGCTCGGCAACGTTTCGCTCGGCCTTGCACTTCTGTACACCGCGGTTGCCGCTGCGTGGCTCCTGCTCTGTTGGCCGCAACCGCGCGCGGGCCTGCTCTTCGCCGTCGGCCTTCTCTTTGCGCCGCTCGCCGCGCTCGGTCTCGTGCCGCTCGCGACCGCGGGCGTGCGCGCTGCGCCACGTCGCGCCGCGATTGCGGCTGCCGCGGTCCTCGCCGGCGCGATCGGCGCCGGCCTCCGCCACGGCTCGCTTCCGTTCACCGGCGTTCGCGCTCCGCTCGGGCTCGGCGTCGCCGGTTCGACCGACCCGCTCGACGTCGCCGGATCGCTCGCCCGCGCTGCCGCTGCGCATCCGCCTCTTCTGCTCGCGGCGGGCATCCTCGCCCTTGTCGCGGCTGCCCTTCCGCGCGCGCGCGAACACGGGTACTGGGGCGCCGCCGCGCTCGGCGGCGGGATGCTCGTCCTCAGCCTTCTCGCCGTTCCAGTCGGGGTCGTCGCGCCGCTCGCCGTGGCCGCCGCCGTAACTGCTGCAGCCATAGCTTTCGCGAAGCCGTCCTGGGGGTAATGTCAGCCCGCCATGGTTCTCCGGGCCCTCGAACAGAAGATCGAGGCGCTGTTCGAAGGCGTCTTCGGGCGTGCGTTCCGCGCGCATGTCCAGCCGGTCGAGCTCGCCCGCAAGCTCTCGAAGGAGATGGACGACCACAAAAGCGTCTCCGTCTCGCGGGTGTACGTCCCGAACGAGTACACGATCTACCTCTCGCCGACTGACCGCGAGCAGTTCGAGGGATACGAGAACTCGCTCCTCTCCGAGCTCGAGGAGTACCTCGCCGAGCACGCGAAGCGTGAGAGCTATGCGCTCCTGACGCCGCCGCGCGTCAAGCTCGAGACGGACGAAGACCTCGCCGTCGGCGAGTTCGGGATCGCGACGCGCATGGTGCAGCCGAAGCACGGGCAGCGCGCCGCGGACGAGCCCGACGAGGTATCCGAGCCGGGCGCGACGATGATCTACAAGGCGCCGCCGGTTCCCGATGAGCCGGATGAGCCTGAGCCGGCGCAGCAGCAGGTCGCGGTTCTCTCGTGGCAGGGGCGCAAGCTGCGCGTCGACAAGCGCAGCGTCGTTCTCGGGCGCTCGCGCGAGGCAGACATCCAGATCGAGGACGCAAACGTTTCACGCCGGCACGCCGAACTGCGACAGGAGGGCTCCGCGTACTGGATCGTCGACCTCGACTCGACGAACGGCCTCGAGGTGGGCGGCCGCCGCGTGAAGCGCGCGAAGCTTGAGCCGGGCGCGTCGTTCACCGTCGGCTCCACCGAGGTGACGTTTACGACGGAGTCCGAATGATCCTTGCGAGCACGACGCTCGAGGAAGTCCTGCTCGTGCTGAAGATCGCGTTTCTCGTCCTGCTCTATCTCTTCATCTGGCGAATCGTCCGCACGGTCGGACGCGACTCGCGCCTGCCACAGGAGAGCTTCGTGCTCAAGCCCGCCGCGGCCAGCGCGCTCGGGCTGACCGTGCAGAGCGGTCGCCTCGTCGTGACGCAGAGCCCGCACTTCGACGACGGCGAGGTGTTCGAGCTCGACACCGCTCCGCTCACGATCGGGCGCACCGCGCAGAACGACGTCGCTCTCGAAGGCGACGAGTTCGCCTCGGCGAGCCACGTGCGCATCGACCCGCGCCGCGACGGCGTCTGGGTGGTCGACCTCGACTCGACGAACGGGACGTTCGTGAACGGCCACCGCATCGACGGCCCGCACTGCCTGTCCGTCGGGGACATCGTCCGTGTGGGTGAGACCGAGCTGAGGTTCGAGGGATGACCCTCGCCGGCTACGCGGGCGCGACCGATACGGGACGCAAGCGGCGCCGGAACGAGGACGCCTACGTCGTCGCGCCGCCGCTCTTCGCGGTCGCAGACGGGATGGGCGGCGCGCAGGCCGGCGAGATCGCATCGAAGCTCGCCGCGACCGTCCTCGAGGACACCGACTCCGGGTCCCTGTCCGGGCCGGAACGCGTCGCCTCGCTCATCCAGGAGGCGAACCGCCGCGTGCACGAGCGCTCGAGCACCGATCCGTCGACCTCGGGCATGGGCACGACGATGACGGTCGCGCTCGTCGAGAGCGACGGCGTCGTCATCGGGCACGTCGGCGACTCGCGCGCGTACCTCGTGCGGGACGGCGGGATCGAGCAGATCACCGAGGACCACTCGCTCGTGAACGAGCTCTTGAAGACGGGACGGCTCTCGTCCGACGAGGCGGAGGCGCATCCGCAGCGCTCCGTGATCACGCGTGCTGTCGGCACCGATCCCGACGTCGACGTCGACTCGTTCACGATCGAGGCGCATGCAGGCGACGTGTTCCTGCTCTGCTCGGACGGGCTGACCGACATGGTCAGCGACGACGAGATCCTCGCAGGAGTCGAGGAGCATCGGGGCGACTTGAAGCGCATGACGAAGGCGCTCGTTTCCGCCGCGAACCGCGGTGGCGGCGAGGACAACATCACCGTCGTCGCGTTCTCCATCGGCGCAGACGGCGCCGGCGACGACACCGCGGAGATGACCGTGGTCACTGAGTCGGAGAAGAAGCCTGAACAACCGAACGTGTCGCCGGCGCGCGCGCGCGTCGTGCTCACGATGCTCGGCCTGCTCGTGATCGCCGGCGTGCTTCTCGTCTGGGGGTTCCTGCGCTGACGCTCACCAATAGAAACCGCGAGCTCATCTACCTCGTGCTCGTTGGCGTCATCACCGCCTGCGGGTTCGCCGCCGTCTACATCACCCGGAAGGCGCACATCTCCGGTGCGTCGCTCACGTACGCGCTGTTCTTCTTCGGCCTCTATCTCGCCGCGCATGTGGTCGCGCGCCTGACGGTGCCGTACGCGGATCCGTACTTGCTTCCGATCGCCGGCGTGCTCACCGCGGTCGGCCTCACCGAGATCTACCGGCTCGGCCCGACGAACGCGTTCAAGCAGGGCGTCTGGATCGTCATCGGAGTCGCCATGTTCGCGCTCGCGCTGCTCGCGCTGCGTCGCGACTACCGGCTGCTCGAGAACTACAAGTACCTCTTTGGCCTGAGTGCAATCGGCTTGCTCTTCATGCCGTTGCTGCCCGGCATCGGCCAGACGGTGAACGGCGCGCGGCTCTGGGTGCACGCGGGGGGCCTGCAGTTCCAGCCCGGTGAGCTCGGCAAGATCGCGCTCATCGTGTTCCTCGCCGCGTATCTGCGCGAGAAGCGCGAGGTGCTCGCGCAGGGACGCGTCAAGGACTGGGGCCCGCTGCTCGTCATCTGGGGCGGCGCGATGCTCGTCCTCTTCGTGACGTACGACCTCGGGAGCGCGCTTCTGTACTACGGCATCTTCCTCGCGCTCCTGTACGCGGCGACGGCGCGGCTCTCGTTCGTCATGGTCGCTCTCGGCCTCTTTCTCGTCGGCTCGGGCGTGATCTACGAGGGAACGCCGCACGTCCGCGAACGCGTCACGAACTGGATCCATCCGTGGACGACGCACAACGTCTACTGCGCGATCACCGGCAAGCCGGCGCTGCGCCAGGACTGCGGCAGCTACCAGGAAGTGCAGTCGCTCTACTCGATCGCGCACGGGCACTTCGGCGGTACCGGTCTCGGGAACGGCGTCTTCGCTGGGACGACCGGCCGGCCTCTCATCCCCGACCTGAGCACGGACTTCATCTACTCCGCGCTCGCGCAGGAGCTCGGGCTCGTCGGCATCTCCGCGCTGCTGCTCGTCTACATGGTCTTCGTGCTGCGCGGCTTCCGCGTCGCGATCTTCGCCGGTGACGGGTTCTCGAAGCTGCTCGCCGCGGGGCTCACGTTCGGCTTCGCGCTGCAGACGTTCGTCATCGTCGGCGGGATCCTGCGCGTCATCCCGCTGACCGGGATCACGCTCCCGTTCGTGTCGTACGGCGGCTCGAGCGTCGTCTCGAACTTCTTCATCATCGCCGGCCTTATGCTGGTGTCCAACCGGGCGAACCTGGAGAACGCGGAATGAACAGGCAGCTTCTCCGGCTTGCCGTCTTCTCCGTCGCGCTGCTCGCGGTCCTCGTCGTCGCGACGACGTATTGGCAGGCCTGGGCAGCCGGCGGTCTCGAAGCGCGGCAGGACAACGCGATCCAGACGGTCGCGCAGTTCCAGATCGCGCGCGGGTTCCTGCTCGGCAACAACGGCAAGACGGTGTTCGCCGCGAACACGTCGAAGCGCATCGCGGGCCAGACGCTGTACTTCCGTCGCTACCCGGAGCACGGGCTCGCGGCGCAGACGATAGGCTACTCGACCTCTTCGCACTCGCAGACGGGGCTCGAGGAGTCGCTCAACGACTACCTCACCGGTGCGAACACGAATCTGAGCAATGCGTTCCAGCGCACGCTCGACAAGATCGGCGGCGCGACCGTGCACGGGAACAGCGTCGTCCTGACGCTCAACCCCGGCGCGCAGGCGCTCGCGCAGCAGATGCTCGGTAATAACTGCGGAGCCGTCGTCGCGATGGATCCGCGTACCGGTGCGATCAAGGTGCTGGCGTCGTCGCCGACGTTCGACCCCAACCTCGTCGACAAGCCCGGCGGTTACGCGAAGATCCTCAAGATCAAGGGCGCGTGCGGCGGCCAAGGCTCGGCGCTGTTGAACCGCACGACCGACGGCCTCTTCACGCCGGGATCGACGTTCAAGATGGTGACCGCCGCGGCCGCGCTCGACAGCGGTGCGTTCACGCCGGCGTCGACGTTCAACGACCCGGGGTACTGCATGGAGTACGGCCAGAAGGTGCTCAACTCGGGCAACCCCGACCAGAGAGGCCCGGAGTCCTTCGGGAACGTCACGCTTGCACAAGGGTTCGAGCACTCGATCAACTCCGTCTTCTGCAACGTCGGCAAGAAGATCGGCGCGGCGACGATCCTCGAGTACGCAAAGCGGTTCGGCTTCTATTCGACGCCGCCGCTCGAGACGCCCGCGAACCAGCGCGTGCCGAGCGGCCTGTACAGGAACAACAAGCTGTTCAATCCGAAGCATCCGGACGCGGAGGTCGATCCGGGCCGCCTCGCGTTCGGGCAGTTCAGCATGGTCTCGACGCCGCTGCAGATGCTGCTCGTCGGCGCGACGATCGCGAACGGCGGGGTCGTGCCGCGACCGTATCTCGTCCAGCGCGTCGTCGGGCACGACGGCTCGACGGTGACCTCCGCGCATACGGGCGACCTTGGCCGCGCAATTAAGACGCAGACCGCCGCCGAGCTGACGCAGATGATGGTCTCGGTCGTCCAGGGAGGCACTGGAACCGCCGCGCAAATCCCCGGCATCCAGGTCGCGGGCAAGACCGGCACGGCAGAGACCGGCCTCGGTCACTACTACACGGCGTGGTTCGTGTGCTTCGCGCCCGCGAACAACCCGAAGGTCGCAGTCGCGGTCGTGCTGGAGAAGCAATTGAACGGATTCGGCGGAAGAGTCTCGGCTCCGATCGCGAAAGCCGTCATGGAGAAGCTTCTCCATGGCTGATTTCAAGGCCCAACTACCCTCTAGGGACTCGCTTGGCCGTATCTGACGCACTCATCGGCTCACTCTTCGACGGGCGCTACCACGTCCTGCGCAAGCTCGGCGCGGGCGGGATGGCGAACGTCTATCTCGCCGAGGACCAAGAGCTCGGCCGCCGGGTCGCGATCAAGATCCTGAACGAGCGGCACGCGAACGACGAGCAGTTCGTCGAGCGCTTCCGCCGCGAGGCGAAGAACGCGGCCGGCCTCTCGCATCCGAGCATCGTCTCGATCTACGACCGCGGCGAGGCCGAAGGCACCTACTACATCGCGATGGAGTACCTCGAGGGGCGGTCGCTGAAGGAGCTGATCGTCTCGCGCGGGCCGGCGCCGGTGAACGTCGCGATCGAGTACGCGCGCCAAATTCTGCAGGCGCTGCGCTTCGCGCATCTGAAGGGAATCGTCCACCGCGACATCAAGCCGCACAACGTGCTCGTCGACGGCGACGGCCGACTGAAGGTGACGGACTTCGGAATCGCGCGCGCGGGGACGAGCCAGATGACGGAGGCGGGCTCGATCGTCGGCACCGCGCAGTACCTGTCGCCCGAACAGGCGCGCGGCAGCGGCGTCGACCAGCGCTCGGACGTCTACTCGCTCGGCGTCGTGCTGTACGAGCTGCTCACCGGCGATGTGCCGTTCTCCGGCGACACCCCGGTCGAGATCGCGATGAAGCATCTGTCGCAGACGCCGGAGCCGCCGTCGGCGCTGCGGCCGGAAGTGCCGCACGACCTCGACCTCGTCGTCATGCGCGCGCTCGCGAAGAATCCGGACGACCGCTATCAGAGCGCGGAGGAGATGGAGGCCGATCTCGCGCGCGTCGCGCGCGGCGCGGGCGTGTCGCCCGAGACCGAGGAGTCGGCGACGATGATCATGCGCACGCCGATGCCGGCCGCCGGACCGACGGCGGCGACCGCAGCGACGATGATCACGCGCCCGCAGCGCGGCATGCCGCCGCCCGGCGCGTACTACGACTACGAGGAGCCTGTTCACCGCCGTCCAGTGTGGCCGTGGATCGCTGCGCTCCTCTTCGTCGCGGCCGCTGCGATCGGCGGCTGGTTCGTCTACCACCAGATCTCGCATCAGCTCGCGTCGAACGCAGTCGTGCCGGTGTCGAACTACGAGGGCCTGCGCAAGGAGCTCGCGGTGTCGAAGGTTCACTCCGACGGCTTCGCAGTGAAGATCGACTTCCAACCGAACGACACGACACCCAAGGACTTCGTCTTCGCCCAGGATCCGTCCCCCGGGTCCCGGCAGGCACGGCACAGCACGGTGACGATCACCGTTTCGACGGGGCTGCCGAAGGTGGCGGTGCCCGCGCTCGTCGGGCTGCAGTCGACCGATGCGGTCGCCGCGCTCGCGGGCGCGAAGCTGAAGTGGGTGATCAAGGAGGTCAACTCGAACAAGCCTGCGGGCGAGGTCACCGGCCAGGATCCGAAGAAGGACAAGCAGGTCGTTCAGGGGACGACGGTGCACTTCAACGTCTCGAAGGGGCCGACGCCCGTTCCGATTCCGAGCGTCGTCGGCGAGCCGATCCAGACCGCGACCTCGGATCTGCAGACCGCCGGCTTCCAGGTGCGGCCGACGTACGTCGACTCGAGCCAGCCGGCGAACCAGGTGATCCAGCAGACCCCGAAGGCCGGCGGGACGGCAGCGAAGGGGTCCGTCGTCGCGATCACGGTCTCGAAGGGGCCGAAGACGACGACCGTGCCGTTCGTGCAAAGCGAGGACGTCGGGACCGCGACGACCGACCTGCAGCAGTCCGGCTTCAAGGTGCACATCGTCAACGAGCCGACGACCGACCCGAACCAGGACGGCATCGTGCTCTCCCAGACTCCCGCCGGCGGCGCGCAGGCGAAGCCGGGCTCGACGGTGACGATCACCGTTGGGCGCATCACGAATAACACGACGACGACGACACCGTGAGTCGCCGGCTCCGCGTCGCCCTCATCGCCGGGGGCCGCTCGAGCGAGCACGACATCTCGCTCGCCTCCGCCCGCGGCGTGCTCGAGGCGCTCGACCCGGCGCGCTACGAGGTCGTCAACGTCGCCATCGGTCGCGACGGCCGCTGGGCGTTGCAAAGCCGCGAACGAGACGTATTGGTGCCGGACACCGATACGAAAGCGTCAAGCGCTGAGACATTGCCCGTTCCGGCCGAGGGTGGGACGCTTGCGGTGCTCGGGGCCGTCGACGTCGCGGTTCCGTTGCTGCACGGGCCGTTCGGCGAGGACGGGACGGTGCAGGGCCTGCTCGAGCTCGCGGACATTCCGTACGTCGGCGCCGGCGTGCTCGGCTCCGCGCTCGCGATGGACAAGGACGTGTTCAAGAAGGTCATGCGCGACAGCGGCATCCCGGTCGCGCGTCACCATGCGCTGCGCATCGGCGATCCGATCGAGAATCCGTTCGGCTATCCCGTATTCGTCAAGCCCGCGCGCCTCGGCTCGTCGGTCGGGATCTCGAAGGTGCACGACGAGTCGGAGCTCGTGCCCGCTGTCGAGCTTGCGCGCAGACACGACGAAAAGGTGCTCGTGGAGGAGTTCATCGCCGGGATGGAGGTCGAATGCGGAGTGCTCGGCAATCGCACGCCGCCGCCGGTCGCGTCGCTGCCCGGACGTATCGACACGCTCGCACACGAGTGGTACGACTACGCGTCGAAGTACGACGACGACGGGATGGAGCTCGTCGTTCCACCGGACTTGCCGCAGAAGACGATCGAGCTCGTGCAGCAGCGCTCGATCGACGCGTTCGTCGGCGGCGAGTGCGAGGGCATGGCGCGCGTCGACTTCTTCGTGCGCGACGGCGAGGTGATCGTGAACGAGCTGAATACGATCCCCGGTTTCACGCCAACGAGTGTGTACGCGAGGCTCTTCGAGGCGTCAGGCATCGCGTACGGCGACCTGCTCGACCGCCTCATCGCGCTCGCGCTCGAGCGGCACGAGCGACGCTCGCACCTGCAGTACTAGAGGAGTACGATCGCCGATATGCGCGCGACGACGGTGGTCGTCATCGCGGCTCTGACCAGCGCCGCGGCGGTGCATGCCGCGACCCCGAAGCAGGATCCCGCATACCGCGTCTCGATCACGGGCAGCTTGACGGAGACGGATACGGTCAACGCGTCGTCCTCCGGATGCGCTCCCGCCGAGGCGATGCGAACGATCTCGTTTCACAACGCTGCGCCACTCGTGCAACGCGCCTCGCAACTTGCGTATGCGCGAAATGGAGTCTTCGAGTTGCAGGCGACCGAGCACCGCTCGGTGACGCTCGGGTACGGCCAAGGACTTCAGTGCAACGACGACGACGTCGGGTGCGGGACGGTCACCTACACGATCGGCTCGGTCGGCACCGGCGTCGGCGTCCTGAACGGGAAGGAGGGCCGGTTCACGCTCTTCTTCACCTCGATCAAGCCCGACCCGTTTGGCGGGAAGTGCTCCGGGCTCAACCACGCGTGGCGCCCGGAAGGAACGCCGGGCAGCAGCGGCGCGGTCTCGATCGTGAACTTTCCCCCGCCCGCGATCTGGGCGATCCCGCCGCACCCTTTCCAATCGCTTGACCGGCCCTACTGGCGACCTCTCACACGCATCGACCTCTACTCGGGCAAGCAGCGCATGATCGCGTTCACGGACAACGGGACCGAGCCTCCGTCGTCGAGAGGTGCCACGCACACGATGACGTGGACGGTCCAGCTCACGCCCGTGCCCTAGCGCGTCGCAGTGATCTCGTTCACATGCGCGCTGTCGCCGGGCGGCAGCATCGTGAGCCACACGACGTAGTACTGCGCAGACGCCCCGTTCAGCTGGAACGTCGTCCGCGCGCCGACGGTCTGCGAGCTCGAGTCGTCCGTGAACGGGCCGCCGGACGCGTCGCCTGCCTTGATCGTCGCCGTGAAGCCGGGTGTGTCCGTGCTCACCGTTAGCGTCTTCAGCTTGACGGCGCTGCCGGCGTCGACGACGAGCCCGAGCCCGGGCTTGAGGCCGCCGAACGCCGCGCTGTCGTAGTGCTGCGTCTTCCAGAACGTGGACGGGTTGCCGTCGGTCGCAAGTGACGCCGTGTCCGCGTGCGTGTCGCTGCCGTTCGGGTCGTAGTTCCCGACGCCGTGCACCGAGATGACGGGTCCGCCACTGCCGGCTGCGTGGTTCCCGTCGTTCTTCGAGCCGCCGAGCGCGAGTACGCCGGCGACGATCGCGAGGAGCGCGAGCCCGGCGAGGACGAGCGCCGGCGGCAGGCGGCGGTTTCGGCGAGCACGCGGTCGCCGTACGACGGGATCGGGAGCCGGAGCCGGCGTCGTTACCATCGTTCGCTCCGGATCGAAGCTGTCGACCTCCTCGAGGCAACGGTTCAGTTCGTTCGCGAATGCGTCCATCGTCGCGAAGCGGTCGTCGGGGTCCTTCGCGAGCGCCTTCTCGACTGCTGCGACGAGCCGCGCCGGCAGATCCGGTCGCACCTGAAGCAGGCTCGGCGGCGGATCGTGCAGATGCTGCATCGCCATCGCGACGAGGTTGTTGCCGTGGAACGGCACCTCGCCGGCGAGCAGCTCGTACAGCACGACGCCGAGCGAGTACACGTCGGTCGTCTGCGTCACCGGCTTGCCGCTCGCCTGCTCTGGCGAGAGGTAGTTGCTCGTGCCGAGCACCGTGCCGGTCAAGGTGACGCCGTGCTCGACGTCGAGTGAGCGCGCGATGCCGAAGTCGGTTACCTTCGCCTGGCCGGTGCGTGTGAGGAGCACGTTCTGCGGCTTCACGTCGCGATGCACGAGGCCGTTGTGATGCGCGTAGGCGAGTCCGTCGGCGATCTCGAGCGCGATCTCGAGCGCGCGGCGCGTCGGCAGCGGCCCGGTGCGCTCGACGAGGCTCTTGAGCGTCTCGCCTTCGACGAACTCGAAGACGATGTACTGGTGCCCGTCCGCCTCCCCGCGGTCGATCACCGAGACGACGTTGGGATGCGAGAGCTGCGCGACGACACGCGCCTCGCGCCGGAACCGCGCGACGTGCTCGTGGTCCTCGCCGAAGCGCGGCTGCAGGATCTTCAGGGCGACATGACGCTCGAGCGCCGTGTCGTGCGCCTTGAAGACCCGCGCCATTCCACCGTTCGCGACGAGCTCCTCGAGCTCGTAGCGACCGGCGATCACTTCCCCGACGGCGGGCTCCATCGACTGAACCATCTACCCGGCGAGGCTAGGCGAGAACCGCGTCGAGCGCGTCGGTCCAGGCGTCCAGCGCCTCGGAAAGCTCGGGATCCGTGATGACGAGCGGGCAGAGCACCCGCAGGCAATTGGAGTGGATTCCGGCCTTGAGCAGGAGCAATCCCCGCTCCGCGGCGGCCTGGACGACGGCCGAGGCGAGTTGGGGCGCGGGTTGGCGGCTCTCGGGATCCTCGACGAGCTCGATCGCGAGCATCGGGCCCAGCCCGCGGACGTCGCCGATCTGCGAGTGGCGTTCCTGCCAGCCGGCCATCCGGGCGCGGATCGTCTCGCCGATGCGGACGGCGCGCTCGAGGAGGCCCTCGTCCTCGAAGACGTCGAGGACGGCGAACGCGGCGGCGAGGCCGACCGGATTGCCGACGAACGTGCCGCCGACGGCGCCTTCATCGGGCGCGTCCATGATCTCCGCCTTGCCGAGCACACCCGAGAGCGGGAGGCCGGCGGCGATCGACTTCGCGACCGTGATCAGGTCTGGCTCGATGCCGTAGTGCTCGATCGCGAACATCTTCCCCGTCCGCCCGAAGCCGGTTTGCACCTCGTCGACGACGAGCACGATCCCGTGCCGGTCGCAGAGCGAACGCACGCCTTCGAGGAACGGGCGGGGCGCGACGATGAATCCGCCTTCGCCCTGCACGGGCTCGAGAATGATCGCCGCCACCGTCTCCGGCGCGACCTGCGTGAGCAGCGCGTCCTCGAGCGCGGTAAGCGCGTCGGTCGCGGAGATCCCGCGGTACTCGTTCGGGAACGGCACGCGGTACACCTCGGGCGCGAACGGTCCGAGCCCCGCCTTGTACGGATGGGTCTTCGACGTGAGCGTGAGCGACATGAGCGTGCGTCCGTGGAACGCGCCTTCGAACGCGATGACGGCCGGACGCTTCGTGTACGCGCGCGCGAACTTCACCGCGTTCTCGACCGCCTCGGTTCCGGCGTTGAAGAACGCCGCCTTCGCCCGCCCGTTGAACGGCGCGAGCGCAAGCAGGCGTTCCGCATACGTGACGTACAGGTCGTACGGAACGATGGTGAAGTCGGTGTGCAGGAACCGCGCCGCCTGCTCCTGCACCGCGGCGACGACGTGCGGGTGCGCATGGCCGACGTTGAGGCAGCCGACGCCGCCCGTGAAGTCGACGAACGTGTTGCCGTCGACGTCGGTCAGCAATGCGCCGCGGCCTTCGGCGGCGACGACCGGGAGGAAGAGCGCGAGCGGGTCGGCGACGACGCGCTCCTTCCGCGCGACGATGTCGCGGGAGCGCGGACCTGGGATCTCGGTCCGCAACTGGATCGCACGCGTCGCGGCCACCCTCTCAACATAGCCGCGAGAGCGGAAGCTAAATCGGGGGTGTGGTCAGGTGCGGCAGCGGAGGCGGTGCGCCGCCGTGGAGCATCGGCGTCGTGTAGACCCCGCCCGCGTTCCAGAGCATGAAGCCGCCCGTGTGGAACGTCCGCGCGGCCTGGATCTCGGCGGCCACGTCGGCCGGCGTGTACGTGCGGCCGAGGGAGAAGTCCTGCAGCCACGGGATTATCGTCACGCTGTCGCCTGCGAGCTGGGCCTGGAAGTCCGCGAGCGAGTGGGAGACCGTCGTCCCCGGCACCGCGTTCGGATCGGGGAGGTTGTACTCGCCGGGGCGGTAGTGCGACGGATACGCCATCGGATAGATCGTGTCGACGACCTTCCCGAGCTGGCTCGGGTATTGGCCGATGCCGAGATCGTGTGTCGCCGACAGCCCGAACACGTCTGCCGACACGCGCACGCCGAGCGGGTGGAGGCGCGAAGCGGCGTAGCGGAGGAATGCGGCGATCGTCTGCTCCATCGGCTGCGGATGCGCGCCGGGATAGCGGATGATCGAGACGTCGCCGTCGCTGGGGAAGCGCACGTAGTCGAACTGAATCTCGTCGAAGCCCGACTTCGCCGCCGCGACCGCCAGGTCGACGTCGTACTTCCACGCTGCGCGCGAGTACGGGTTGAGCCACGCGAGACCGCCGTTTGTGTGCCAGAGCGATCCACCGGACTTGTGCACCGCGATCTCCGGATGCGCGGTGGCGGTGATCGGATCCTCGAACGTCACGATGCGGCCGATGAGATAGACGCCCGCGTTGTGCGCCTGGTTCACGACCGCGCGCGGGTCGTAGAACGGCCGCGCTGCGCCGTCGTGCACGGCGATCGCAGGCGCACCCTTGACGAACGCGACCTCGCCGGTCTCGTCCTTGACGTCGAGCTCGATCGTGTTCAGTCCGTCACGCGTAAGCGCGAGGTACTGCGCGAGCCGGCCCGGGATGTTCGCGAGGTCCATCGTCACGTGCAGCCCGCGGACCTCCTCGGGAAGCGCCGTGCGGAACGGGCTCGTCGGCGCCGCGCCGCTGACGGGCGTGAGCGAGACGGCTCCGGCACTCGACCCGCTTACGAGCCCGACGAGGCCGTACACCGCCGCGACGGCGAGCACCGCGAGGATCGCGAGCGCCGCGACGCGCCGGCGGCGCACCTGCCGCCGTCGCTCCAGGCGTCGCGCTTGGATGCCTGTTGCAGTCGCCACGAGGGGTCCGGATGTTATCCACAGGAACGTAAACTGGCCGCCGATGGTCCTGTCCGACGCGACGATCGCCCGCTTCCTCGCCGAGGGCAGGATCGAGATCGATCCCTACGACGACTCGCTTCTCCAGCCGTCGAGCGTGGACGTCCGGGTCGACAACCTCTTCCGGGTCTTCCACAACAACCGCTACTCGTTCATCGACGTCAAAGTGGAACAGGCGGAGCTCACCGAGCTCGTCACCGTCGACAGCGACCATCCCTTCGTCCTTCACCCCGGCGAGTTCGTGCTCGGCTCGACGCTCGAGCGCATCCGCCTGCCCGATGACCTCGTCGCACGTCTCGAAGGGAAGTCGTCGCTCGGCCGGCTCGGACTGCTCATCCATTCGACTGCCGGGTTCATCGATCCGGGTTGGGACGGGCACGTGACGCTCGAGCTCTCGAATGTCGCGAACCTGCCGATCACGATCTACCCCGGCATGAAGATCGGCCAGATCTCCTTCATGCAGATGAGCGAGCCGGCGGCAAAGCCGTACGGATCGTCGGATATCGGCTCGAAATACAAGGGGCAGAAGGGCCCGACTCCGAGCCGTTACTTCAAGAACTTCGAATGACCGTCCTCGTCACGGGTGCGACCGGTTTCATCGGCCCGCACGTCGTGCACACGCTCCGCGCCCGCGACCTCTCGGTGCGCGCATTGGTGCGCGACCCGGGCCGCGCGTCGCGGCTCAAGGCGTGGGGCGCGGAGCTCGTCCCGGGCGACGTCACCGATCCGAACTCGCTACGCGCTGCGTGCACCGGCGTGGACGCCGTCATCCACCAGGTCGCGATCATCAAGGGCGCGCGCCACGACTTCGAGCGTGTGATGACGCAGGGCACGCGCAATCTCGTTGCCGCGGCGCAGGAAGCCGGCGTGCGTCGCATCGTGCTCGCGAGCGCGCTCGGGCTGGACGAGCACTCGAAGGAGGCGGTGCCGTACTACGGTGCGAAATGGGAGATGGAGCGCGCGGTGCGCGAGTCAGGCGTCGAGCACGTCATCTTCCGACCGAGCTTCGTCTTCGGCAAGGACGGCGGTGTGCTGCCGACGTTCGTGCGGCTCGCGCGCTTTGCGCCGGTCACGCCGATCGTCGGGCCGGGGACGCAGAAGCTGCAGCCGATCTGGGTGGACGACGTCGCCGAGTACTACTCCCGTGCGCTCGACCTGCCGCCTGCGGCCGGCCGGACCTTCGAGATCGGCGGCCCCGATGCGGTGACGTGGAACGAATTCTGGGATCGGCTGAAGCGCATGCTCGGGGCGCGCCGGCCGTCGGTTCACGTGCCGTTCGCGGTGATGCGCGTGCAGGCGGCGCTGACCGAACGGCTGCCCGGCGCGCCGGTGACGCGCGACCAGCTGACGATGCTTGCGCTCGGCGACAACGTAGTGACGTCGAGCGACGCGGTTGACACGTTTCAGCTTCCGCTCGTGCCCCTCGACGAGCAGCTTCGGCGCGCGGCATGAGAGGGCTGGTCTATGCCGAGGCCGGCGTCGCGCCTGTCGTCGAGGAGATCACGCTTGACGCGCCGGGTTCGAACGAGGTGCAGGTGCGAGTCGAGGCGTGCGGCGTGTGCCACACCGATCTGCACGTCGTCGAGACAGGCGGCTGGGGCATGCCGTTCCCGATCCTGCTCGGCCACGAGGGTGCGGGCGTCGTCGAAGAGATCGGCGCCGATGTAACGTCGGTGAAGCCTGGCGACCGCGTCGTCATCGCCTGGCGCGCGCCGTGCGGCGACGCATGCCCGGCGTGCCGCCGCGGCGATCCGCGTCGCTGCTCGAACAACTTGCGCGGACGCCGCCGTGCGCATCGCGCCGACGGCGACTTGCTCACGCCCGTGCTGCGTTGCGGCTCGTTTGCCGACGGCGCGATCGTCCACGAGGCGTGCGCCGTGCAGATCCCGGACGAGCTTCCCGTCGAGCAAGCGTGCCTGCTCGCGTGCGGCTTCTCGACCGGCGCCGGCGCTGCGTTGTGGGCAACGCCTGTGCGCGAGGGAGCCAGCGTCGCCGTGATCGGCTGCGGCGGGGTCGGGCTCGCGGTTGTGCAGGGCGCGCGGCTCGCGGGCGCCGAGCGCATCGTCGCGATCGACATCTCGCCTAAGAAGGCGGCACTCGCCCTCGATCTTGGTGCAACCGACACCGCGACGTCCGTGGAAGAGGTGAAAGAGCTCACCGGCGGCGTCGACTTCGCGTTCTCGGCGGTCACATCCCCGGCCGGCCTCGTCGACGCGGTGCGCATGTGCGCATACGGGGGCACGGCGACGCTTGTCGGCGTCCCGCCGCCGGGCCGGACGCTCGACGTCGATCTCGATCGCGACATGTTCGGCCCCAAGGTCGGCATCGCGGTCACGCACGGCGGCGACACGATTCCGCAGGAAGACTTTCCGTTCCTCGCGCGCGCGGCACTCGACGGGAAGCTCGACCTTGACCGCTTCGTGACGAAGATCGTCTCGCTCGACGAGGCGTGGAGCGCGCTCGAGGAGCTGCACGCCCCGACGGGCGTGCGGACGGTCGTGCGCTTCTAGTGGAGCCACGCGTACGCACCGGCGGGTGTCTCTGCGGCGCGGTCCGCTACAGCGTTCGCGGCGAGCCTGTGCACGTTCGGCGTTGCCACTGCGCGAGCTGCCGAAAGGAGTCGGGCAGCGCGTTCACGGTGTATGCGGCGTGGCCCGCCGAGGCGTTCGAGCTGAGCGGCGAAGTCTCGAGCTTTGACGGTCGCGGCTTCTGTCCCGGCTGTGGTTCTCGGCTCATCGATACATCCGATCCGACCAACACGCACATCGAGGTTCGGCTTGGAAGCCTGGACGACGCGCCCTTCGAGCTGAAACCCGAAGACGAGATCTGGGTGAAGCGGCGCGAGAGCTGGGTACCGCCGGTCGACCGCGCGGCACAGTACGACGAGAGCGCGCCCTAGGGCGCGAGCCCGGCGCCGGTCAGCATGCGCCGGAGGTCGACGAGCATCTGCTCGTCGATGTTCTTGTCCCGCGGCGGCTGGAACGTCTCGGTCTCCGAGCCGAGCGTGACCTTGAGCTTGCCGTTGTGCTCGTGCTCCGTCGTTCCGACGGCCTCGAGCAGCGACAGCACTTGGCGCCATTCGATGTTTCCGCTCGACGCGTGATTGAAGATCTTCTCGAGCGTGTCGCGGTGGTGGTGGTCCATCGTCAGCGGCCTTCGCCGAAGGCGATGCGCTTCTCGAGATCGGCGTCGTCAACGAGGTGCCCGTCGCGCTCGACGTAGCCGTCCTTGCCGCCGACGCAGAAGATGATCGCCTCTTCGTCGAACGGGTTCGAGATCTTGCGCGGCGTCGTCGACTCGACGTGGAAGAGGCCACCCTCGCCGAGCTCCCGCATCTCGCCCTCGACTTCGATCCGGACGCGGCCCTTGTGCACGAAGTACAGCTCGTCCTGTGTGTCGTGGAAGTGGAAGAACCCTTCGTACCCGGCGGGGTACACGAGCCCGTTGACGCCGAACGCGGTGACGCCGAGCGCTTTACGGACCTTGCGGAAGCCGGTGCCTTCGCCGAGCTCGTCGAGGGAGGAGAACGCGTACGTCACGCATCGCCAGCTTTGCACGCCTCCGACGTCTCCGCCAGGGGCAGCCGGCCGAGCATCTCCGACAGCGTGTTGCGTTCCTCGTCCGAGAACCGGGAGCCGAAGAGCTCTTCGATATCGGCGACGTGCGTCTCCCTCGCGTCCTCGCACTTCTGGATGCCTGCGGGCGTGAGCGCCGCGTAGACGACGCGGTTGTCGCTCTCGCAGCGCACCTTCTCGACCCAGCCCGCGCGCTCGAGCCCGTCGAGGAGGCGGGTGATCCCCGAGGGGCTGAGCAGGACGAGGCGGGCGATGTCGATCCGCCGCAGGCGCTGGCCGGGGGCGTAGTAGAGCTGGACGAGGACGTCGTAGTCGCTCAGCGTCAGCCCGTGCTGCCCCTCGAGGCGCGCCGAGAGCTCCCGGGTGACAGCAGCGTGAGCCCGCAGAAAGCGGATCCAGGCGGCCAAATCGGGCCGAGAGAGCACTTGTGCGCTCAATACTTGACTAGACAAGATTTCCTGCTAAGATAGTTGACATCGCAAGGATTGTAGCACGCGAAACCCTGACAGGAAAGGACATTCAGATGGCAGCAGTAGAGAGCATCACAGCAGTACCGGCCGGCACGTGGCAGGCCGATCCGGTCCATTCCCACGTCGCCTTCGAGGTGACGTACGCGGGCGTGAACACGTTCCGCGGCAGCTTCGGCGAGTACACCGCGACGCTGACTGACGGCACGCTCGAGGGCTCCGCGAAGGTCGCGAGCGTCGACGTGAAGGACGAGCAGCTGAACGGCCACATGCAGTCGCCGGACTTCTTCGACGCCGAGCGCTTCCCGGAGATCACGTTCCGTTCAGACGACCTCCAGAAGGGCGAGCTCACGATCAAGGGCGTCACACGCCCGGTCGAGCTCACGACGACGATCTCGGCGCCCAACGTCGACCCGTTCGGCCGCGAGCACCTCGGGGTCCGTCTCGAGACGACGATCGACCGCAACGACTTCGGCGTCAGCTGGAACGCGCCGAACCAGGGCGAGGGCAATTACCTCGGGGACGAGGTCAAGCTCGTTGCCGAGCTCGCGTTCCTGAAAGCGGCGAGCTGACGATGAAGGTCCTCGCAGTCTCCGGCAGCCTTCGCGCCGGCTCGTACAACACGCGCCTCCTCCGCGCGGCCGCCGAGGCCGCGCCGGAGGGGGTCGAGGTCGAGTTGTGGGAGGGCATCGGCGACCTGCCGATCTACAGCGAGGACCTCGAGGGCGGGCCGCTGCCCGATTCCGTGCAGCGGCTCCGCACCGACTGGGCCGAGGCGGACGCGATCCTCTTCGCGACGCCGGAGTACAACGGCTCGATTCCCGGCGGCCTGAAGAACGCGGTCGACTGGGCATCCCGTCCGCGCGAAGGCGCCGCGCTGAAGAACAAGACGGTCGCCGTCGTCGGCGCGAGCACCGGCCAGTTCGGGGCGATGTGGGCGCAGCAGGACCTGCGCAAGGCGCTCGGCCTCGCCGGCGCGCGCGTCGTCGGGGACGAGCTCCCCGTCTCGCGTGCCGACCAGGGCTTCGACGAGAGCGTCCACGAGCGTCTCCGCGACGTGCTGGAGGCGCTTGCGCTTGCCGCCGACCCCTTTTCAGTAGCGGCCTGAAGAAAGACGAGGGGCGGCTTTCGCCGCCCCTCGATCCGGTTACCAGCTTGGATTCGGCAGAGGCGTTCCTGCACCGGCTGAAGGTGATCCGCCGGGCGGCGCGCTGGTCGCGTCGTCCCCTACGCTGGCTAGGCGATTCCCCGTGGGTCCGGGGACTGGCCTCTACCCGCTGGCACCTCCACTGCCCGAACTATCTGAAATCACTCTCGGACCACCTCCTTTCCGCGGTGATCAGAGAATAGCGTTCGGCACAGGACGACGCAGCGAAACCGACAGAAGCGCAGCGCCGGCGACGACGCCCGCGAACGCGGCTGCGCGCACCGCCGCCATGCCGCCGCCGGGCAGATGCTCGTGGAAGACGAAGACGCCGGCCGCAATCGGCGCGGCATTCGTGACGAGCGTTGCGACGCCCGCTGTCGCGAGCACGCTGCCGCGCTGAAAGCCGAGCTGGAGCGCGACGAACGCGAGCCCGTGGCAGAGGAGGAGCGCGGGCGCGAAACCGAGCCTGCCACCGCCCGCAACAGCAGCCTTCGTGCCGACGTCGCCCGCGGCGTAGAGCAGCCCTGCCGCGAGGCCGAGTCCTGCGCCCGGGGCGAGCCGCGGGTTCCGCCCGATCGCGAGGCCCGAGGCGATGACCGAGAGCGCCATCCACGCCGCGACCCTCGGCCAGGGCGGTTGCGAGCCTGCGCTCGATCCGCCGGAGAGCGAGATGGCGAGCAGCACGAGCCCGGCGAGTGCGACGAGCACGCCCCCGCGCTCACTTGTGGTGAGCCGTCGTCCCGCGAGCAGCGCGAGGAGCCCGATCCCTCCTGCGGACGCCGCCTGCACGAGCGACAGCGCAGTGAGCCGCAGCGCGACGACGTACAGCACCCAGCCGCCGATGCCGACGAGGAAGCCGGCGAGCCAGCGGCGATGCGCGAACAGCGCGCGCAACGACGCGATCGGATACCGCAGTGTGAGCGGCGGCAGCGATGCGGCGCCACCGTGCTGCGCGACGTATCCCCAATTGAGCGCGCCGCTCGAAGCGAGCGCGAGCGCCAACCCGAGGCCCGTTCTCAGCGAGGCTCCCGGCCGGTGAACGGCAGATACGCCTCGGCTGCGAGCGCGGCGATGCCGACACGGGGGAGATCGCGCCGCCGCTCGTAGACGACGAAGCGGCGCTCCCACGACGGGAAGAACTTGCGGTTGAACACGAGCAGGTTGTCGAGTTGGAAGTGGCCTTTGAGCGAGCGCAGCGCCTGCCGCTCGACCCGCCGGAGGCCCGAGAGCTCGGCGGAGGATGCGAGCACCTCCGCGAAGGGCGAGAAGTTGAGCGACGCGCGCTCGAAACCGTGCTCACGCGCCCACTCGATCGTTCGGCACACGAGCCACTCGTTGAACCCGTTCGGCGTCGAGCGCAGTCGCGGCATCGACGACAGCGAGAGCGCCTTGGCGGCCGGCGCGACGGCGAAGTGGAGGAACCCCGCCGCGCGCCCGTCGGGATCGAAGCCAATGACGAAGAGCGCCTCGTCGTCGCCGAGGCGGAAGAGCGCATCGAGGGCCATGACGAAGCCGCGCTCGGGCTCCGCGCCGCGCCAGGCGAGCGCAACGTGCTCGAGCTCCGCGCGCAGCTCGCGCGAGATCTCGCCTGGATGGTGAACCTCCGCGCGATAGCCGAGGCGTTCGAGGCGATGCGCGGACTGGCGCACCTTGCGGATCGGTCGCCCCTCGAGCGAGAACTCCTGCGTGTCGACGATCGCCTCGTCGCCGTGATAGAGGGAGCGCAGTCCGTGTCGCGCATACGTCTCGAGCTGCTGCTCCGAGGCGCCGAGGATCGCGATGCGCCAGTCGCGCGCGTGCGCGAACGCGAGGAACGCGGCGATCAGCTCGTCGACCGCGTCGGGCGGGCCGATCGGGTCGCCTGAGACGATGGCAATCCCGCCGACAACCTTGTACGCGAGGAACGCGCGCTCGTCGTCGGCGAAGAAGTACGACTTGTCCGCGCGCAGCACGAACGGCGAGAGCGTGTCCGCGCCCCATGCGCGGACGAGCCGACGCGCGACATCCTGCTCCGCCGCCGCCTGGCGGTGACGGTAGCGCCACGGAGCGAGCCATGTGAGCAGGACCCACGCGAGAGCGAGCGTCCCGAGCAGAAGCACCGACAGCGGGAAGCGCTGCGCGAAGTGCCCGGTGAGATGCGGCGAGCCGCGGACGGTCATCCCGAGAGCTGCCCGCGTCGTCTCGCGAACGGCGAACGACAGCGTGTATTGCTGGTCGGCCTTGACTCGGTTGATCCAGAGCACGGTCAGCCCGTACGCGTAGACGACCGCAACCGAGGCGAGCAGGCGCACGAGCACCCGTGGATGCGCCTCGGGATCGCCGCCCCCCTCGAAGTCGCGCCTGCGCGCGACGAGCGCGACGAGGAGCAGCGCAGTCCATATCGCGCCGCGGTTCCACGCGTGCAGCACGTGCAGCACTTCGGAGCCGGCAAGGAGACCAACCGCGATCCAGAGCGCGCGCTGTCGCCCCCGGGCCAGCGCGCGCGCGGTGACGAGCAGGGCGACACCGATCGGAACATCAAGCGCTGCGGCGAAGTGACGCACCGCACCGGGTGCGTACACGATGAGCATGTGCGTGCCGGGGAGCATCGTGTAGAGGAGGTCGAGCGCGCCCGCGACGGCCACGGCAACGGCGAGCAGTTGCGGGGAGCGCCGGTCCGGGGCAGGCTTGCGGACGCCGAATAGCGCTCCGGCGAGGCCGGCGAGGATGGCCGGGATGTAGATCGCCTTCAGCCCGCCGGTCGTCTCGAACGCCTGCGCGGCAGGGATCTGCTGCACGACAGCGATGGAGATGCCGGTGAGGAGGTATCCGCTCGCGGCGGTCCCGAGCGCGAGAAACAGCGCAGCAGTGAGACGCTCCGCACGCACTGCGCGCGCGAGCGCGCCGAGCAAGAGCGCCGCAGCGCTCCAGACGGCGACGAACCACACGAGCGAGATCCCGTCGTGGCGCGCGAGCTCGTCCAGCGGGAGCGCCTGCGCGATGCGCGGCCGCGGCTGCTCGAAGCGAAAGAGATAGAGACAGCCGAATGCCGCAGCGACGACCAGGAAGCCGACGAATGACGCGATGAGAGCACGCACGCTACGCATGGGCGAGATGCCTCGACGCTGCGATGAGGGCTCGGGAGGCGCTGCCACGCCACAACGCCCAGTTGTGGCCGCCGTGCGTGAGGAAGAACTTGGACGGGACTCGGAAGCGCGCAAGCTCGTGCGCGAACGCGATGTTCTGCTTGCTCAGACGATCGGTGGATCCGGAGTAGAACCACACGAACACGTGATTGCGGATCAATGAGGACGCGACGTTCGGCAGGAGATTGCTCGGCGAGTTGGCAGCGAGCAGCGCGCCGTTCGCGTGCTTGCCGAAGATCGACGCGATCTGGTCCGCGTGCTCGTAACCGGACCAGCTCTCGAGCACTCGGAACTCGCGCGGATGGTGGAAACCGATGTTGAGCGCCCCGTAGCCGCCTTCCGAGAGGCCGCCGAGCGCGCGGTAGCCTCCGCGCGCGATCGTGCGATACCGCGCGTCGACAGCCTGCACGACATCGCGTGCGACGAACGTCGCCCACGCTTCATTCTTCCGTACGCCGTTCGCCCACTCCTTGTCGGTGAACGATCCCGTGGAACCAAACGGCATCACGAGGATCATCGGACGGATGACATGGGTGGCGAGCAGCACGTCCTCGACGACGCCCGCGCGCACCGTCTGCAGAAACGCGCCCGGGCGCCCGGGGAAGCCGTGCAGGAGATACAGCACCGCATAGCGGCGGTGCGGATGCGTCGTGTACCCGGGGGGCAGGTAGACGTCGACCGGCTGCCGCCGGCCGCCGAGCGCCGGGCTCGCGACGTAGAAGCGCGTCGTAGTCCCGATGCTCTGCACGAAGGCCGGATCGTGCGGCGGCGCGAAGCCGCGGTAGAGCCAGAAGTTGTCGACGTAGCGCCACACGCCGTAGCCGCCCACGGCGAGGAAGGCAGTGAGTCCGGCGACAAGGCCGAAACGGAAGCGTGCGATAGCCAACGTGCCCAAGCCCTTACATGGTGCCGCCGCCCTGTTTTACGTGTTGTTGCGCCTACATGAAGAGGCGAGGGTCCCGGGCAGGCAGTCGGGACCCTCGCTTCACAGTGGTCCTACCATCGCTCCGGGCCGGAATCCTTCCTGCCGCGTTAAGCGACGATTAAGGCGTTTGGTACTGCGGCGGGGAGCACGAGCGTGAAACGCGTCCTTCCGGGACTCGACTGAAGCACGACTTCGCCCTCCATCACCTCTGCGAGCTCGCGCGCGATCGCCAGGCCGAGGCCGGTGCCGGCGGAGCGCGAGCCGTCGAGGCGGGTGAAGCGGGCGAACACGCGCTCGTGATGCTCGGCGGGAATCCCGTCGCCGTCGTCTTCGACGACGAGCTTCGCACCGTCGGCGACGATGCGTACGCGTGTTCCTTCCGGCGTGTGCAGAAGCGCGTTGTCGACGAGCGCCCGGCCGATCTGCAACACGCGCTCCCGGTCGGCGAGGGCGATGCCTCCGCCGCCGCCGTCGACCTCGAGCTCGTGTTCGCGTTGGCGTGCAATTACGGCGAACTCGTGGCCGAGCTCCTCCGCGACCTCCGCGATCGGAACCGAGTCGGCCGTGACGCGCAGGCCGCCGGCGTCTAGCCGCGAGAGGTCGAGCAGATCCGTGGCGAGCTTCGACAGGCGGTCGACCTGCTCGCTCATGGACGCGAGGAAATCCGTCCGTGTTCGTTCGTCGAGGTCCTCGTCGCGGAGTAGTTCGAGGAAGCCGCCGAGCGAGAAGATCGGCGTGCGGAGCTCGTGCGATGCGTTCGCGATGAACGCACGACGCGCGTCGTCGAGCTGCGCGAGCTGCAAGCGCATGCGATCGAATGCATGTGCGAGCTCGCCGATCTCGTCGGAACCTCGGTCGACGACTGGGTGTGCGAAGTCGCCTGCGGCGATCCGGTCGGCCGCGCGTTCGAGCCTGCGGATGCGACGGCCGAAGGCTGATGCAGCCGCCCAGCCGATGAGGATTGCAAGCAACAAGGCAATGAGCCCTGCCCAGAGCAAGCGGCTTCGGACGAGCTCGACGTTTTCGAGCGTTCCGTGCAGCGACGCCGAGACGAGGAAGACGCCGCCCAGTCGGTCGGGGATCGCGACCTCGGCGAAGGTCACACCGCCGCGTGTGACCGTGCCTCGCGCCAGCGAGCGCCTCTGAGCTGCGCGCAGTGCGATCGCGTCGCGCTCGACGTCCGTCGACGGAAGCGTCTTGCGCGAGTCGACCAGCGGAGTCAGCAGCAAGAACGGCCTCAGGCCGGTTGGCTTCAGATAGACGACGCGCGACGCGTCGGCGCTGTGCACGGCATCGTCGATGAAGTTCTGGTCGACCTTCCCTGGGCCTGCTTCGCGCGCAATCTGGCGCGCCGACTGCGCGAGGAGCCCTATGCGGCTGCTGACGAGGTTGCGCTGCAGCGTCGGTACGAGCGCGATCCAAACGACCGCGAGCGCCCCTGCGACGACGACTGCGAGTGCGACGCTCAGGCGGGCGCCGACGCTACGAACGCGTACGGTCATCCTTTGCAGCGGTAGCCGACGCCACGCACCGTGAGGATGAGCTCCGGCTCGCGCGGATCCTGTTCGAGCTTCTCGCGGAGATGGCGGACGTGCACGTCGATCGTCCGCTGTTCGCGGTAGGCGGAGCCGCCCCACAGCGCCTCGAGCAGTTCTGCGCGCGTAAACACGCGACCGGGCTTCGACGCCATCGTTTTCAGGAGCTCGAACTCGACGTACGTCAGGTCGACCGGCGTTCCGTTCGCCTGCACTGTGCGCCGCGCGGTGTCGATCTTTACCTCGTCGAGCGACAGCAGCTCACGTCCGTTCTCCTGCGCTCCCAGCGCGGAACGACGAAGCAGCGCGCGCACGCGGCTGCGGAACTCGCGAATCGAGAACGGCTTCGTAATGTAGTCATCTGCACCGAGCTCGAGGCCGACGACCTTGTCGAGCTCGTCGTCGCGCGCGGTGAGCATGATGATCGGCACGGTGCTGCGTGCGCGCAGTCGCCGGCAGACCTCGAGGCCGTCGACTGCCGGAAGCATGAGGTCGAGCACGACGAGATCGACGTGTTCGTGCTCGAAGCTCTCGAGCGCCTCCTCGCCGTCGCGCGCCTGAAGCACGCGGAAGCCCTCCTGCTCGAGCGGGAACGCGAGGAGCTTCTGCACAGCGTCCTCGTCGTCGACGAGGAGGATGGTGGCGGGGTCGGCCATCGTCTTCGAGCGCCTGCCGCGTGTTACCTAGGAATCATAGAGCGGGCGCGCTCGACCTCTTCCCGCACCCAGCAATCCGGCACGTGGTCGTTCACGATCCCGCATGCCTGCATGGCCGCGTACACCGTCGTCGGGCCGACGAACCGGAAGCCTGCCTTCTTCAGTCGCTTCGACAGCTCCGTCGCATCCGCGGCGTCGCGGTACTCCCACATGAG
The DNA here is from genome assembly GCA_035703805.1 of Gaiellaceae bacterium. GTDB lineage: Bacteria > Actinomycetota > Thermoleophilia > Gaiellales > Gaiellaceae > Palsa-739. The sequence goes on from DASSXM010000061.1 coordinate 31,732, forward strand.
CCGCTCGAGCGGCGTGTCGCTGTCGCGCAGCGCGAGCACGCCCTGCGCGTTCGCGATCGCCGCCTCGATCTTGCCGCGGTGGCGGACGATGCCCGCGTCGCCAAGCAGCCGCTCGACGTCACGCGCACCGAAGCGCGCGACTGCGTCCGGATCGAAGCCGGCGAACGCCGCGCGGAAGTTCTCGCGCTTGCGGAGGATCGTGATCCACGCGAGGCCGGACTGGAAACCCTCAAGGCAGAGGCGCTCGTATAGATGACGCTCGTCCGTCACCGGCCGGCCCCACTCGTCGTCGTGGTAGGCGATGTACGCCGCGTCCGTCGTCGGCCAGCAGCGGACTCGGCCGTCAGGAAATGTCGACACGGACCATGCCGTCGGAAATGCGTACCGGATACGTCGCGACTGGCTCGGTCGCCGGCAGCGAGCGCGGGATTCCGGTCGAGAGCTCGAACTGCGAGCCGTGCCGCGGGCAGACGACCGTGCACGTCTCCTCGTCCCAGTCCCCCTCGCACAGCGGGCCGTCGTCGTGCGAGCAGCGGTCCTCGATCGCGTACAGCGAGCCGCCGCAGTTGTAGACGCCGACGTAGTGGCCGGGCCCGGCGACGACGAGCTTCACCGAGCCGGGCGGGAACTCGTCCGCCGGAGCAACGTCGAGCTCCGGCACGCGCTAGGTGAGCTCGAGCTCGTCGAAGCCGGCGAGGCCCTGCGGCAGCGGCGTGCCCTTCGCCTTGTGCAACGCGACCTTCAGCGTCGTCAGCCCGAGCATCGCGCACTTGAGGCGGACCGGCGTGAGCGGGATGCCGATCTCGTCCAGTAGCTCGTCCTTGTCGAGCGTCGCCACCTCGGTGGCCGAACGGCCCTGCACCATCTCCATCAGCATCGACGTCGCCGCCTGCGAGATCGCGCAGCCGCGGCCGGAGAACTTCACCTCGTCGATCGTCTCGCCGTCCTCGCCGAACGCGACGTAGATCGAGACCTCGTCGCCGCACAGCGGGTTCTGGCCGTCGGCCTCGGCGTCGGCGCCCTCGATCACCCCGTGGCCGTGCGGGTTCTTGTAGTGGTCGAGGATGACCTCTCTGTACATCTGGTCGAAGCTCATGCGAACACCTTACGGACCGTCTGCAGTCCGTCGACGAGCTGATCGATCTCCTCCGGCACGGTGTACAGGTAGAGGCTCGCGCGATTCGTGGCCGCGACGCCCAGCTTGTGCATGAGCGGCTGGC
>DASSXM010000079.1:0-13055 GCA_035703805.1 Gaiellaceae bacterium
CGAGGCCCCACACGAAGCCGAGGCGGGCGGCGCTGCGGGCGGCGCGGTCCTGACCCGTCGCGACGAGCGTCGTCACCGCTGCGACGTGGTCCGGGTCGCTCGCGTGTCGCAGACCGAGCACGAGCGACACGACCATCACGACTGCGAGCGTCGTTCCGTCCGAAAGCGACGCGATGTGGTGGTCGAGCCCGAACACGTCAGTGCACCTTCGGGATCGCGTGCGCCATCATCACGAAGCCCGCGGCGAGGATGACGAGTGCGGACACGGCAGGCAGCGCACGGAAGAGGAGGCCGTCGAAGCTGCGCTGCGCGAACGCCTTCTTCGCGAGCACGGCCGCAAGGCCGATGCCCGTGATCGACAGCGCGAGCCCGAGTGAGAACGCGACGATCAGGACAAGCCCGAACGCGAGCCGGTGCAGCGAGATCGCGGCGAGCAGGACGACGAGCGCGGAGGGACACGGGAGCAGGCCGCCGGACACGCCGACCGCAACGAGGCTCCTGTGCGAATGCTCGTGATCGTGATGGTGGTGATGCGCGTGCCGCACGCGCGCGGTCAGCACGCTGATGCCGATCACGATCACCATGGAGCCGGCCAAAACGTCGATCCACGGGTAGAGGCGGTCGGGAACGATCCATTGCGACAAGCCGAGCGTGACGAGCCCGAGCGCGAACACGCCGATCGTGTGCGTGATCGTCACGATCGCCCCGAGCAGCGCGGCGTCACGCGGCGTCCCGCGCTTGCCGATCAAGTACGCGGTGACGATCGTCTTGCCGTGACCGGGCGAGAGCGCGTGCGCTGCGCCCCAGAAGAGCGCGGCGGCGAGCGACGCGAGGATCACGAGCACGCTCAGATGACCGGTCGTGATGAGGTGCGTGAAGCCGGAGTCCGCAACGCGGTCCGGCGCCTCGAGCGCCGCGCCGCGCGTGAGGCCGGGAACGGGATCGTGCGTAGGTGCGACCGTTGCGGATGCGGACGTCACGTCGAGCGGGCTCTGCAGAAGGCTCTTCGGATACGCGCGCAGCTCGTCCGAGAGGCTGTGAGCGGACGCGCCGACGACGATCTCCTTCCAGCCGATCCGGTTGGCGTAGTTGGTGTCCGAAACGTCCACCGTCTCGGTGTCTGACACCGCCGGGCCGCGGAAGATCGCCTCGAGCCGCATCGTGTGCAGCCCTCCGACGCCCATCGGGAAGGCGAGCGCGTGCGCGACCGGGACGAGCGCCACGCGCCGGCCGCCCAGCGTCACGTGGAGGCCGCGCGCGAGGTTCCGCGCATACGCCGCCGGGTCGACGCCCGCCTCACGCGCCTGGAACGTCGGGATCTCCGCCATGTCGAGGACGTAGCGGACGTAGAGGCGATGGCCCGCCACCTCGACGCGCGCGAAACGGTTGATCGTGAAGTTGCCGAGCGGATGCGCCTGTGCGGCGACCGGCGCGAGTAGCGCGATCGCGGCAACGAGCGCGAAGACAAGCCTCTTCATCGTTCGGCACCCTTTCGTGCAACCGGCGCCCACAGGATCGAGAAGCGCGGGTTAAGCGCAAGCGCGCGGCGGTACCAGACGGTTGCTTCGGCACGATTCCCGAGGCACGATTCGATCCAGCCGCGGTGGAAGTACTTCAGTGCGTCCTTCGTCCCGAGCCGCAGCGAGCGTGTCGAGTACGCGAGCGCTTCGCCGCAGCGCCCGTTGTGCGCGAGCGCCCAGCCGAGCACGTCGTCGCCGAAGATGCTCGGCCGCTCGGCGTAGCCCTTGCGCGCGAGCGCGAGCGCATGCGGCAGGGCGATCCCGTGGTCGACGTCGAAGAGCGCAATGTCGAGGTCGTTGCGGACACCATTGGCAGCGAGCAGCTTCTGGATCACGCCGATCAGCGCGTACTCGCGCTTCGCCGCCTTCGTGTTACCGGTCGCGCGGTAGAGATCTCCGAGCAGCGCGACCTGCGCAGGCAGCGGCACGCGGTCGACCGCGTTGTGCTCCAGCTCGAGCGCGAGCCGCAGATGCCCGAGTGACACCTGCGCTTGCGCCATGCCGTCGAGCGCGACGTAGTACTCCGGGTCGAGCTGCAGCGCGTCGGTCATCTGCGTCAGCGCGCGCTGCGGCTGCGAGTGACCGAGGTAGAGCAGGCCGAGCTGGACGTGCGTCCAGGACGAGGCTTCCTGCTCGCCGACCGCCGCGGAGGCGGCGAGGCTCATCGCGCGCTCCGCGCCGCTGATGTGGCCGATCAGCTCGCGCCCGTACGACACGCGTGCGTACGACGCGACGTCGGGCTTGAGCGCGTTCATGTGGTCGAATGTGCGAAACGCTTCGCGATAGCGGCCGAGCTCGAGCTCGGCGTCGCCGATGACGCCGTAGACGCCGGCGGTCGTCGGCGAGATCCGCTTCGCGCGCAGTCCGAGGTCGAGCGCTTCGTGAAAACGATGGCGCGAAAGCGCGAGCTGGCCGAGGCCGGCGGTCGCGATCAGGTCGCGCGGAGACTGCTGCAGCGCTTCGTCGAGGATCCCCTGCGCCTTCGAGTAGTACGTCGGGTCGCCCGTCTCGCGGACGCGCTGCTCGTACGCGAGCCCGAGCGTGTCGAGCGCCTTCACGTTGTGCGAGTTCAACCGCAGCTCCCCTTGCAGCCCGAGGATCTCCGCCTCCGTGTTGCCGGCGGCGAAACCCTTCGCGAGCTCGGCGGCGATCGCCGCCGGCAGGACGTCGGACGCTGCCGCCGGCGTCTCCTGACGGAGGACGCCGGCGAACAGCAGGGCGGCGGCGGCGAAGATCGCCGCCGCCGCTCCCACGATGAGACGCGTCGCCACCCTAGGGGGTCTTCGGGGCGGTTGCGCCGTGGGTGTCGTCATAGCCGCTGAACGGAGCAGCGACGTATGGGAACGAGGACAACAAGGGCTCCTCGTCCGCATTGACTCCGTCGCCGAGCGGCAGCATGTGGCCGATCAGCTCGCCTGCGACCACGCGCTCGTCGATGTCGATGACGTCGTCACCGAGGCGACGGCCGTTCGGATAGCCGGCGTTGTCGCCGCCGATGACGCCGAGGCGGTTGAACTTGTCCGGCGCCGTCGGCGCGATCGACAGGTTGAGCCGGAGCTCGTCCGCGAGCGTCTTGCCCGTCGCGTTGAGCTTCGGGATGCCGGTAAGCAGCACCTGAACGAGGTCTGCCCGGCCCGACTGCTTGAAGGGACCGAACTTCGGATACAGCTTCTGCAGAACGGCCGCGAGGATCGGGTTCGTGTAGTACTGCTTGAACTGCGAGTCCTGCACGGGGCTCGTGCTGTTCCAGTAGTCCTTCTTGTTCGTCGGGATGATCACTTCGTTGATCAGCGGGTTGCCGAGGCGCGAGACCTGGACCCACTTCGTCGTCGCCTTGCGGTTGACGACCTGGACCTTCTGGCGATCCGTGGCGGCCCAGACGCCGACCACGTGGTTCTTGCCATTGTCGAGCATCGACTTCGGCACCTGCAGAGCGATCGAGTGCACGCCGTAACCCGCGAGGAAGTCCTTGCCGCCGCCGGTGGCGCCGGTGCCCTCGCGAATCGCGACGAGATCGAAGATCGCGCCGACGTCGGCGAAGAACGGATCATCACGCTGGCCGGCGAACACCGTGCTGCCGTCCGAAAGCGTGTGGATGCCCTTCGCCGCCAGTGCGGCGTAGTTCGGCGTCGAGCGCGGCCCGATGTTGTCGGGCGGCGTCAGCAGCCCGGATCCGACGATCGACGACTTGCCGCCGGCGATCTTCGTCACCGTGTATTTCTGCACGGTGTTGCCGAGGAAGAACTGGCTCGGCTGGTCCGTGAAGCGGAACTGCCAGGTGATGTCCGCCTTGCCGTCGCCGTTCGTGTCCGCGTAGATGTCGTATCGCGCGGTCGGGCTGAACGTGTAGTAGTTCGGCCCCGCGGCCGGATCCTCACCGGGGATCCAGTTCGACACGATCGTCGCGGTGCTCGGCTTGTCCGGCGACACGAACGCGTAGAGGTCCGTGTTGTCCGCCGTCGGGTCCTGCGAGATCAGCGGCGCCTCGCGGTGGCTCGACGCCATCACGCTCGACGGGCCGCCTCGCAGCGCGACGGCAGCCACGCCCGCGACGAGCGCCGCGGCGAGTACTACCAGTGCGAGTGCTCTCATCGACTCGGTCTCCTTCTTCGTCGAAGCCCCTGGGTGCGGGGCGGTTGTCGAGCAGCGTTCGCACGGGTTGGCGATCCGGTTCGGATGAACCAGAATCGGGTCGAATTCGAATGAGGAAGGTGAATCGCGACTTGGCGCACCTCTCGGACGAGGCGCTCGTGCTGCTCGCGGCTCGCTCCGAGCAGCACGCCCTCGGCGAGCTGTACGACCGCTACGGACGCACCGCCTACGGTCTCGCGCTACGGATCCTCCGCGACGAGGCTCTCGCGGAGGACGCCGTCCAAGAGGCGTTCCTCGGCGTGTGGCGCACCGCGGCGCGCTTCGTCCCCGAGCGCGGCAAGGCGAGCACGTGGATCCTCACGCTCGTCCATCGGCGCGCGGTCGACATCGTGCGCCGCGAGCAGCGGCGTCGCACCGACACGCTCGACGACACGACTGAGGCGAGTGGCGGCAGCGTCGACGAAGAGGCTTGGCTGCGCCTCCAGCGGGAGCGCGTGCAGCATGCGCTGCGCCAGCTGCCGGACCAACAGCGCGAGGCGCTCGAGCTCGCCTACTACGGCGGGTTCACGCAGTCGGAGCTCGCGGAGAGACTGGGACAACCCCTCGGTACGATCAAAAGCAGGATGTTCGCGGGCCTCTCGCGTTTGCGCGAGCTCCTCGGCGATCCAGGAATGGAGATGGCATGGAGCCCAGGAACCTCCACGAGCTGACCGCCGCGTACGCGCTCGATGCGCTCGACGCGAGCGATGTCGAGGCGTACGAAGCGCACCTCGCCCAGTGCGAGCAGTGCCGCGCGGATCTCGCGGAGCTCAACGAGACCGCGAGCGCGCTCGCGTGGGCACCCGACGCGCCGTCGCCGCCCGCGCGTCTGCGCGCGGCGATCCTCGACGCCGCCGCGGCGGAGCGCTCGAATGTCGTCCCGGTTCCCATGCGCCGGCGGTGGTTGCCGGCAGTCGCGGCCGTGGCTGCGGCCGCTGCCGTGGCGCTCGCGGTGTGGAACGTCGACCTCCAGGGTTCGCAGCGCTCGGCGATCGGGGCGGTGCTCGTTGTTCGCGGCGGGCATGCAACGCTCACCGTGTCTGGCCTGTCGCGCGCGCCGAAGGGAAAAGTCTACGAGGCGTGGGTCATCCCGCACGGCGTCTCGCCGCGTCCGGCCGGGCTCTTCGACGGGAAGATGGTGCGCCTTACGACCGCGGTGCCGCCGAAGGCGCAGGTCGCGGTCACGCTCGAGCACGCAGGCGGCGCGAGGGCGCCCACTTCACGCGTGCTCGTCAGTGCGCAGGCTTAGAACCCCAGGGTCTCGCTGACGAAATCGAGCTCCGCCTCGAGGGCACGGACGATGTTCTCCTGCTTCCGGAACCCGTGCCCTTCGCCCTCGAACGCGATGTATTCGTACGGCACGCCCTTGCGCTCGAGCACGGCGACCATCATCTCCGCCTGAGCCGGCAGCACGACCTTGTCGTCGAGCCCCTGCAACAGCAGCATCGGACGCTCGAGCCGGTGGGCGAAGTGCACCGGTGAACGTTCGTAGTAGAGATCGCGACGCTCGGGATACGGCCCGATCATCGAGTCGAGGTAGCGCGACTCGAACTTGTGCGTGTCGGTCGCGAGCGCCTCGACGTCGGCGACGCCGAAGTAGCTGACGCCGGCGGCGAACGCCGTCGGATCGAACACGAGCGCGCAGAACACGACATACCCGCCGGCGCTTCCGCCCTCGACCCACGTGCGCTCCGGGTCGGCGTCGCCCTGCTCCGCGAGGTACTTGGCCGCCGACACACAGTCCTGCCAGTCGATCTCGCCCCACCGGCCGTTCAACAGACGGCGGTACTCGCGGCCGTAGCCGGTGCTTCCGCGGTAGTTGACGTCGACGACGCCGATCCCGCGCGTCGTGAAGAACTGCACGTCGCTGTCGAACGCCGGTCCTGAGTGCGCGGTCGGGCCGCCGTGACAGATGACGCGCAGCGGTGAGCGCTCGTCCGACGGACCCTCCGAGTCCGCGCTCGTCGGCGGGTAGTAGAACGCATGCGCGGTCTGGCCGTCACGTGTCGGGAAGTCGATTGCGCGCGGGACCGAGATCGACGACGCGTCGAGCTCGACGTCGAGCGTGCGCTGCACGACGGTCTCCTCGCCGGTGCCGACCTCGTAGGAGACGAGCGTCATCGCCTGCGTCGGCGACGCGGCGGTGTACACGACGCGGTTGCCGCCCGACGCGAGCCCGGTCGTCCCGTAGACCGTCCAGCCGAGGCCGAGGTCGCGCAGCTCGCCGGCCGCCGGATCGAGCACGTGGAGCGAATCGGCAGCGTCGCGTGTGACGACGCACACGATGCGCCCGTCGTCCAGGAAGACGTAGCGGCTCATCCCGAACGCCCACATCGGGAAGCCGATCTCGGCGCCCTCGAGCGACGTCAGCTGCTCGCCGTCGCGATACAGGTTCCACCAGCCGGTGCGATCCGAGGCGTAGTGGAGCACGCCGTCCGACGACCACTGCGGGTCGATCACCGATTCATCCGAGCCGCCTGCGACGGCCTTGCCGTCGAGGTAGAGGATCGTCCCGTCCCACGGCATGTTCGGGTGATCCCACGCGAGCCACGCGATCTGCCCGCCGGAAGGGGAGAAACGCGGCGCTGCATAGAAATCGTGGCCACTCTCGACGATCGTCGGCTCCGCCGATCCGTCCGCGGGAAGCGATACAAGCTCGTTGAGAACATCGTCCGCCTCGTGCCGCTCGCGTACGCACACGATCGTCTTCCCGTCTGGGGACACCGTGCCGTCGGCGTAGCGCAGCGAGTTCGGCGCCGGCGGCTCGGGTGTGATCGCCACGCCGTCCCGGTGCAGCCGGCTGTCGGCGAACTCCGAGTAGTAGACGGTGTCGCCGTGGTACCAGACCGCGCCGCCGCCGTACTCGTGCACGCGCGTTCGCGCGTTCGCGCCCGGCGGCGTCAGTTCCGCGCCGGCCGAGTCGACGACGGCGTAGCGGCCGCCCTCACGCGGACGCGACTCGCTCCAGAGCACGCGCACACCGTCGATGTGCGTGTCTGCGATGCGAATGCCGCCGCTGGACGCGACGAGCTCGGCGCTGATCGGAGAGGGCCAGGTGCCGTACGGGCGGACGCTCACTCGGGCGAGAATACGGAAGCGTGACTCCCGAGAGACCGCGTAGGCGCAGACGCCGGATCCGCAAGCTCCGCCTGCTGGTCCTCGTCACCGTGCTCGGCGTCCTCAGTGTCACCGCGTTCTCCTACGGAATCACCGTCGCACTGAGCCAGCAGCTCGCCGGGCTCGACCCGTTCCACCAGCATCACGTGCAGGTCGACGGGTACGTCTATGCCTCCGACGGCCACACGATCCTCGCCGTGCTGCGCGGATCGCAGAGCCGCGTGCTCGTTGGGAGCAACGACATCTCGGGCTTCATGAAGCAGGCGATCGTCGCGACCGAGGACAAGCGCTTCTACGAGCACCGCGGCATCGACGTGCGCGGCATGTTCCGCGCGCTTTGGGCCGACATCCGGCACAAAGGCGCTGTGCAGGGCGGGTCGACGATCACGCAACAGTTCGTGAAGAACCAGCTCACAGGCAGTGCGCGCTCGATCACGCGCAAGCTGAGGGAGGCGGCGCTCGCATGGCAGCTCGAGCAGCGCTGGTCGAAGGACAAGATCCTCACCGCCTACCTCAACACGATCTACTTCGGAAACGGCGCGTACGGCGTCGAGCGCGCCGCGCGGACGTACTTCGGACACACCGCGAAGGCGTTGACCCTCCCCGAGGCCGCGCTGCTCGCCGGGATCCCCGAGGATCCGAGCCTCTACGACCCTGTCATGCATCCGGCGATCGCGCGCGCCCGCCGCGCGACCGTTCTCGGGCTCATGCTGCAACAAGGCGTGATCGCTCCGGCGGACTATCAGGCGGCGCTGCGCGCGCCGATGCCGAAGCCGCAGAACGTGCACCTGTCGGGCGTACGCGGGCAGGCGCCGTTCTTCGGCGAGTACGTCAAGTCGCAGCTCATCGACCGGTTCGGCGCGAAGCGCGTGTTCGGCGGGGGCTTCCGCGTGTACACGACGATCAACTTCAAGCTGCAGGCCCTCGCGCGCGCAGCCGTCAACCAATGGCTGCCGAGCCCGGACGGTCCGCAGGCTGCGCTCGTCGCGCTCGACCCGAAGACCGGTGCAGTGCTCGCCATGTACGGCGGCGAGAACTTCAACAAGAGCCAGTACAACCTCGCGACGGCGCGAGAACGCCAGACCGGCTCGGCCTTCAAGCCCTTCGTGCTCGCCACCGCGCTGCACCAAGGCATCTCGCCGCTGACGACGTTCGACTCGCACCAGGTGTCGATCTTCCTCGGCGACCGCTACTGGTACGTGCACAACTACGAGGGCGAGTATCTCGGCCCGATCAACCTCGTGCGCGCGACCACGGCGTCGGACAACTCCGTCTTCGCGCAGCTGACGAAGACCGTCGGGCCCGCGCACGTCGTCTCGACGGCGCACGCGGTGGGCGTCACCGGGCCGCTGCAGAGCTACTTCGGGATCGGCCTCGGCGTCGAGCCGGTGAGCGCGATCGAGATGGCGCGCGCCTATGGCACGTTCGCGAACGGCGGCTCGCGCGTCGACGGCTCGGTGTTCGGCGATGTCCCGCGCACGGTCACGCGGATCGACGACGACCAGGGGAAGACGATCTACGCGAACGCGCCGGTCGAACGGCGCGTGCTCTCGCCAACGGAAGATGAGATCCTCACGCAGCTCCTCGAGGGCGTCGTCACCTCTGGGACCGGCACTGCCGCGGCGCTGCCGGACCGGCCGGTCGCCGGCAAGACGGGCACAACCGAGAACTACGGCGACGCGTGGTTCGTCGGCTATACGCCGCAGCTCGTCACCGCGGTGTGGGTGGGCTACCCGACGACGCTCCGCCCCATGCTGACGGAGTTCCACGGCCGCCCGGTCGCCGGAGGCACGTTCCCTGCGCGCATCTGGAAGTCGTTCGAGGAGTCCGCGCTGTCAGCGATGCATGCGCGACCGGAGTATTTCTCGCCACCGCCGTTCCTCTCCGTCGTGTCGCGCCGCGTCACGTATCGGGACGGGCAGACCGAGCTCGACAACGGGCTGTGCCGAACGACATCGCTCCTCGTCTACTTCGCCGGCCGCGGGCCTGCGCGGACGGCGAGCTGCAAGCGGAACGAGGTCGACGTGCCGAACGTCGTGGGCTGGACGCTGGCGAACGCGCGCCTGCGCCTGCGCGCGCAGCCGCTGACGCCGCAGCTCGTGTACAAGCCCGCGTCGGCGGGCCAGCGCATCGGCGTCGTGCTGCGCCAGTTCCCGCGCACTGGAACGCTGTCGTCGTTCGGCCGTGTGACGCTCGTGCTCGCGAAGCCGCTGCACGGTCTCGTCCCCCGCCTCGTCGGTCTGCAGCTCCACACGGCACAGGCGAAGCTCGCGCAGCTGAAGCTCGTGCCCACGGTGCAAGGGAAGACGGGCCGCGTGATCGCGCAGCGGCCGGCTGCAGGAGTCGCAGCCGCGCCCGGGATGAGCGTGACGCTCGTCCTCGGACGCGGCTGACGGTCGGACTACCTCGGTTCTACTTCCAGTGCCAGTTCTCGATGTTCCAGAACACGCCGACGGTAGCGGGGTTGTTGACCATGCCCAGCAGGTCGGACTTGTGGATGAGCGGCGTCGGCCGCTGATACATCGGGAACACGCCGGCGGTTGAGGCCATGAGCTTGTCCGCGGCCTGGAAGTCCGCGGCCCGCTTGGCGGGATCGAGCTCGCCGTTGCCGGCGATCATCAGCTTGTCCGCCTTGTGGCTGCAATAGCCGGTGTAATTGCCGGCGCCCTGGCAGCGATACAGGTCGTACCAGTCGCCGGGATCGCCGGTCGTGATGTTCGCGTACTCGGCGATGTCGAAGTCACCGGACGGAACGCCGTTCGGGCCGAAGATGACGTTCGCCGGAAGCGGCTTCGCGACGATCTTGATCCCGATCGACTTCAGCTCCGCTGCGACGATCGCCTGCGTCGTCGTGCGGACCGAGTTCGTCGCCGTCCACGTCCAGTTGAACGTCGCCGGCAGGCCGGCGCACGTCCAGATGGCGCTGGTGTTGGGATCGACCGAGCTCGGACCACCCGAGCAGTGCGCCTTCAGGAGCACCAGCGCCTTGGTCGGGTTGAAGCTCCACTTCGCGAAGTCGGCGGTGTACGTCGCCTGCGTCGCGTAGTAGAGCGCGTTGTTCAGCGGCTTCGTGCCGCCCGCCAGCGCGCCGTAGATGGTGTTGATGATGGATTGGCGGTCGATGCCCAGCGAGATCGCCTCGCGCATCCACGGCGCACGCAAGAGCACATTGGACGCGCCCTTGTTCACGCTCGGGCCTGCAGGAGCATTGCCCTCGCGGAAGCTGAGGCGCTCGAGGTAGTAGCCGGGGATCTGGTCATAGGTGAGGCCCGGCGTCGTCTTGAGCGGTGCGAGGTAGAGACCGAATGTCGGCGTGATCGCATCGACCTCGCCGCCGCGCATTGCCTCTTCCTCGGTGTTCGTGTCGGTGATCAGCTTGAAGTCGATCTCTGCGACCTTCGGCTTCGCGCCGGCCCAGAACGGATTCGCCTTCAAGGTTGTGCCCTGGCCCTTCGTGTAGTTGGACACGTAGTACGGGCCGTTCGACACCGGCTGGCCGTCGGCCCCGCAGATGCAGTTCGTCCAGATCTTGTTGAAGTCCGTTCCCGCAAGCGCGGCCGCGGGATAGAGCCCCGAGAAGATCCCCTGCCAGTTCGCGTACGCCCCGCAGGGGAAGTCGGTCGAGCAGTTCTTCGTCTTCCAGAAGAACGTGACCTGCTTGTCGCCCTTGTGAGTGAACTTCGTCGGGTCGAGGTTGCTGTAGCCCGTCCGGGCGGCCAGGTCGTTGTTCGGGCTGTCGATCTGCTGGAGTGTGTAGACGAAGTCCTTGTACGTGACGGGGAGCTTCTTCCCGCCCCAGTACCAGTTCGCGTTCGGCGAGATCGTGTACGAGAGCCCCGCCTTCGTCGCCGTCGCACTCGTGACGAGATCCTTGAACCACAGGCCCTTGTTGTTCTGCTTGAACGCGCCGTGGACGGCTTCGACATTGCCCATGAAGCCGGCCCAAAGCTGGCTGCAGCAGCTCAACACGGTGTTGAAGCCGTTGATGTCCTGCTCGGCGCCGAACACGACGACGTTCGCGGCCTTGCGGCCCGCGGTCGTGGCCGGCACGTGGGCCCAAGCCTGGGCAAACGGCGCCGCAGCAGGAGTGCCCCCTGCTACGCGCGCGCTGCCGTTGCTCGTCGCGGTTGCGGACGCAGCCAAGAGAAGCACGGCGGCTGCCGCTCCCGCGAGGAGCCAGAGTCGTCTCTGCATCGAATCTCCTCCGGTTCGTTCCGCCGCTTAGGCGGTTCGTCGATTCAGACGCAGACGCGCGCGCGAATGCGGAGACCAGTTCGCGCGCACGTGCGGAACCAGCGCGCGAACGCGCGACACGTCCGCGCCGACATCGCGAACGCTCGCGAAGTGGTCCTACATAGCGGTGCAACAGCAAGGCATCGTCGGTGCATTCCCTCCGTGCGAGGCGGGAGCGGCAACTGGACACCGCTCCCGCCTCGCCGGCGCTGGCTCCAACGCAACGGGCGAACTGGTCCCGTACGAAAGTGCCAAAACGGAGTCTCAATTGGCACAGTGAGCCCGCGCCAGCTCCAGACCCGCGACCTCCTGGTCCGCATCGACCGCTCGCAGCGTCCGTCCCTGCGGCGCCAGCTCGAGGATCAGATGCGCGACGCGATCCGCTCCGGCACGCTCGCGCCCGGCAGCGAGCTCCCGTCGACGCGCGCACTCGCGCAGGACCTCGACGTCTCGCGCGGTGTGACCGGCCGTGCCTATGCGCAGCTCGCTGCGGAGGGCTACCTCGAGCTCCGGCAGGGAGCGAACCCGACCGTGCGCAGGATCTCGCAGGTCGAGCACCCGCCCGCGGACCCGAGGCGGCCGTCCGGACCGCGGGTCCGATACGACCTCCGCCCGCACCTTCCCGACGTGAGCAGCTTCCCGCGCCAGGCGTGGCTGCGCTCGTTGCGGAGCGCGGTGACGTCGGCAACGAACGCCGAGCTCGGCTACGTCGACTCGCGCGGCGTCTTACAGCTGCGCGCCGAGATCGCGAACTATCTCGGTCGAGCGCGAGGCGTCGCCGCGAACCCCGAGCGCGTCGTCATCACGACCGGATCGGCACACGCGCTCAGCTTGATCTCGGGCGCGCTCGCACGATCCGCGCAGACGCAGATGGCGTGGGAGAACCCGAGCCATCTGATCCTCCGTCTCATGACCGAGCGCGCTGGACAGTCGTCCATCGCGGTTGCGCTCGATGACGAGGGGCTCCGCGTCGACGAGCTCGAGCGCGTCGACGCGGATTCGATCGTCGTCTCGCCTGCCCACCAATTTCCGACCGGAGTCGTTCTGTCCGCCGACCGCCGGCGCCGGCTGATCGACTGGGCCCGCTCGACGGGCGGCCTCATCGTCGAGGACGACTACGACGCGCTCTTCCGCTACGACCGCGCGCCGATCGGCGCGTTGCAAGGTCTCTCTCCGGACCACGTCGTGTACCTCGGGTCCGCAGGCAAGTCGCTCGCTCCAGCGCTTCGGCTCGGTTGGGCGGTCGTACCGCAAACAGCGCGTCGGCGCGCTCACCGAGGAGCTCGCCGGGACGATGCTCATCGTTCCCGCGCTCGAACAGCTCGCATTGGCGGACTTCATTCGGCGCGGTGAGTTCGACCGCCACCTCAGCCGCATGCGGATGACCTATCGCCGCCGCCGCGACGCTGTCGTGCGCGCGCTCGCGACGTGGTTGCCCGATCTTCCCGTCAGCGGAATCGACGCCAGCTACACGCGGTCGTGTATCTACCGTCGGCGGAGATCGAAGCCGCCGTGTGCGAACGGGCGACCTCGCTCGGCGTACTCGTGCAATCG
>DASSXM010000015.1:0-18862 GCA_035703805.1 Gaiellaceae bacterium
ATCGACCACTACCACGACCGGCCGCACTCACGGCTCGACTACAAGACGCCGCGGGAAGTGCGCGCCACGTGGAACGATGCACAGGAAGCGCTACAGAAAACCGCGGCCTGAACCGTCAACGCGGAAAGGGAGCGGTCCAGGGCCTTCTTGTTTCCCGAGCGAGATCGCCGCAACAGTCTTTGGCCGAACTTTTGCCGTGCCGGCCGGCCAGCGTCCTTCGCCTGCGGGTGACCAAAGGCGGTTACTCGGGTGTCTGTGAATTCGCGAATGCTGGTGCACGCTTGTTTTCCCACGCCTGGCGCGGCCGGCGTGGGCAAGATGCGATGCTCTCAACGATGTTGCCTCGCCCCGGTATCAACGTTTCGGACGTCGTTGTGCAGCTGAACCGTTACGTCGTCGAGGCGTTCAACTCGCCAGCCGAGATTGATAGCTACGTCAACTGGGTGCTGTTCCTCGAAGTGCGCTTCGACGAGTGGTTCACCGACGTGCCGCCGGCGCTCCTCTATAGCGAGCGCTTCTGGCGGCTTACCGATCTCGCTGTACGGACCGAGCCGATGATCCTTCGCGAGACAGCACGCGTCGTTGACCTTCTCAAGGTTCTCCGAGACACGCTCGATGAGATGGTTGAGCGATTCGCATCACCGTCGCGCTACATCGCCGTCCTGGACACGAACGTGCTGCTCCATCACAAGCCCGTTACAGATGTGCTGTGGACTGACGTCGTCGGGGAGTCTCGCGTCACCCTTGCGATCCCCGTGCGTGTGCTCGACGAAATGGACGCGAAGAAGGCAGCCAACAATCAGAACCTTCGCGATCGAGCATCGAAGCGTGTCAACTTGCTAGCTCCACTCGTGCTTGCGGAAGCCTCGTCGAGTCCGGTTCGCGAGGGCGTTGACCTCACCGTTGTCGGTTCCGTCGATCTCGATCCCGATGCGAAGCGCAGACCGGCGCCGCCAGTCGACGTTGACGTCCTCGATACTTGCGTGGCACTGCGCTCTGTTGCGCGCACGAACGCGGTCTTTCTCGTGACCGGCGACCTCGGCATGGCGGCGCGAGCCCGCTGGCGTGGCATCGATGTCAGGTCCATGCCGGAGAACAGCGGCGAAGTCTGCCCTCGTAGCGGGGTTGCCCGCCATGACGTGCAGGCACGTGTACTCGCCGTAAGCAACGAAGCCGAATCCAAGCAGCACAGCACACCCCGAGACGGAACACTCTGTCGGGCAGAAGACGAAAGACGTGCCTCGACGGCGACAGCTATTGCGAGCAAGGCGATCAACTCGCCCGCTGAACGGAAGAAGTCGCCGGACCCGTGCGCCCCGTTCACGCTCACGATGTACGCGTAAGTAGCGATCCCTGAACCGATGGACAAGCTAGGACGTGCTGCGTCGACTGAGGTGGATGCGTAGGCTGGACGATCGATTCGCTCGCTGTCGACGCCATCACATTCACGATCGACCCCCGCGGGCGAGTCGCCGGGTACCGCGCGACCACAACGCCCGATGTCACCGCCCAATAGTTGTCCGGGATGCAGTCGTAGTGGTGCAGCTTGGTAAATGGCTATTGACTCGCTCTCAGGGCCAGTTGTAACGTTGGCGCCTCGCCGTCGTTGTCGTGCTCGCGTTCGAGTCGCGTGCTAATCGTCGCGGGCTCCAATAGGTAGAGGAGGTTCGTGATGAGGAACGGCTTGCTCTTTCGCGCCAAGTACGTACTCCTCGGCGCAGTTCTCGCTGCCACGCTAGTAGCAATCGGAGCGCTCGCCGTGGCGGGCTTCGGTTCTGTCAGCAGCAACACGGGCGTGAACGTCGATGGAAGCGGCAACCTCTCCCTTGTCGCGGGAGGGAACCCTGTATGGACGGCCGCCACGAACGGAGTGTCCTACGCGTCGCACGAGTCGATCGCGAACACAAACGACGGTGTGTCCGCGTGCGCCACGCAGCAGATCGCCAATGGCGAAGTATGGGTGGCGCTTGTTCGCGTTTGGCGGGCCACTGATTCTGCGAATCAGCGCTTCTACGAGGTGAGGGTCGCGAACCTCTTCTACGCGCCGGGCTTCGCCGTGACTCCTACTGACCTAGGCGGCGGCCCAACGGCTTCGGCGACCTTCAGTGTGTCCCAGGTCGGAAGCAACTGCGCCACGGGAGACAGCGCAGGAACGGCCGCGATCGTGTTACAGATCACCGGCTCAACAGGCGGCAACGGTCAATGGGCTGCCGACATCTATTGGCGCAAGCTCTACGCCTAAAGAAACGACACAGCCTAGTCCGGGGGGTTAATGCTCCCGGACTAGGCTGCCCGCTCGTTCACATCGGCTGAGACTCTACTTTCCTCCACCGCCTCGGTCTGCACCGGGACCGCCCTTTCCTCCAGCTCGGCTACTTGTTCCCCAGGCCCAGTCGATCCCCACCACCGCGTCGTAATCGAGCAAGCCTTGCCGCCAGAACTCCTGGAAGACGCCCGCCCGCTCCCACTCCTGAAAGCGCCGATGCGCGGCCGACGAGGAACAGACGCCGGTCACCTTGAGGGCGTTCCACTGCATGCCCGTCCGCAACACCAACAAGATCGCGTCCTTCGTGTCACGATTCGGCACCCGCGGCCGGTGACACCCCAACGGATGCGGCGCCGCCGGCAGCAACGGCTCCATCCGCTCCCACGGCCAATCCGGAATCCGCCAGCCGTCGTACTTGATCACAAGACCCATCCTCGCCTCCCTCGTCGATGACGAAGAAGGCTTCGACCTAATCGCGGATGCTGGCCTCGGTGAGGCTGCCGTGCCCGAGTCTCGGGAGCATTCAGAATGGACAAGCGGTGAGCGTTCTAGGGTCGGACGAAATCGCACAGTTCCTCGCACAGCCGCTCGTCGCGACGCTGGTCACCTACCGGCGCGATGGGACGGCCCTCCAATCCCCGGTGTGGCAGGAGTGGAGGGATGGGGGCTTTCACGTGTTGCTCGGCAGAGATGGCGTCAAGTCGCAGCACGTGCGTAACGACCCGCGGGTTGGCCTCGTGGTCTACGAACACACGCCGCCATATCGAGGAGTCGAGGCAAGCGGTCAAGGGACGCTCGTTGAGGGCATTTACGCGGAGGTGCTGTCGCGCATGGGCCCGCGTTATCTGCCCGACGGCTTGCCGACTCAGCTCCGAAGGAGAGGAGTCGTTCTCAGGCTCGTCCCAAAGCGGCTGCGCTCATGGACCTTCAACGAATGGTTCACCGACTCCGCGGGGTAAGGGTTCGCCACATTCCTGCTCCGCGGCGGCGCGGAGCAACCTTGATCGGGGGTCATTCGCGACCACTCGCGCACCTGACTGATACTTGTCTTGCTGGCGAACACGCGATTCAGAAAGGCGCGCATACTGACAGCGGTGGAACGTCGACGTGGCCCACGTGAGATCAACGCGTGGCTCGTCGTCGCAACGTTTGGGTTTCTCGCACTCGTTGACACGGCTGCTGCAGGTCATCTGGCGGTTGCGTTGGCAATCGCGTTCGTGACGCCGATTCCAGCCACGATCGGCTGGGTGAAGCGCCGCCGGCTCACGGGATTGAGTCGCTCGCGTTATTGGCGACCCTGCCAATCGCCCTGCGACGGCAACGGTTCTTTACGGCATGGCTTCTCTTCGGAGCATTTCTACTCGCAGCAGGCTACGTCGAGATCATCGTCGGCCTTATCCACGATGCGCTGTAGCAGTTCCTGGCGCCGCCGAACCGCGACGATCCCTACCTAAGCCTCAGGGGACACTCGCGCACGGTGGCGCTGGACAACGTGGCTTCGCCCCGCCGTCAGGGCTGACAGGTCCGCACGCTCGCCGGGCGGTAGCCGACAGCGAACTGCGTCGCCGTCAGAAGAGGTCGACGAGCTTCGAGATCCCGTATGCGATCGCGAGGACCGGAAGGAACGGAATCGCGATGATCCACCCGAGCAGCCAGGGCAGACCGGTATTGCTCACGGCGTCGCTTGCGTCCTCGAGCGGCTTCGTGCCGAGATCCGCAGCGGCTTTACGGATGGTCGTGAACGGGTTCTGCTGCTGCTTGATGCCGTCGATCAGGTCGTTGAAGAAGTTCCCGAAGTTCATCGTGGGTTCTGCGGGCTCGGCCGCTCGCCGTGGAGTTCGTCCATGAACTCCTGTGATTCGAGCTCGATCGGCGGCGGCGGTTCCGGCTTCGAGCCGAAAAGGTCCTTCACGGCTCTCTCGATCGTGCGGATCGGGTGCGCAGCGCGGAAAGCATCGGCGAAGTCGTCGAGGAAGCCCATCAGGCGATCGCCTCCCTTGTCACAATCGCGATCCTCCTGAACTCGATGACGGCTGTCAAGCCCGCTCTTCTACCCGGGTCGTTAGGGCTTAGCCCAGTTCTCGTAAATGTTTGCCGAGTGCTCGAAAGCGCTCCGAGTAACTCGAGCTCAGCACCTCTGTTGAGTCTGCGAATTGATCAATAGCCCCGACTAGCGGTAGGGACTTCAACCACGGGTCGGTGACGCGCGCAAGGCAGGCGTCGACAAACCGACCTGAGCCGAGGACGCGAAAGGGGCGGTCGTGGAAGAGGCGTACAGTCGCGTCGACCGGCGGTGTGATTCCGAGCTTGTTGTGCCGTGCGGCCAAAGCTTCAACGGCGGCCACCAGCGAGGCTTCACGCGACTCGTAGCTGTCTGCGCCGAGGACGTCGGCTAGTGCGCCGACGGTCTGCTAAGCAAGAACAATGCTGCCGCCAACGCTGCGATCAGAGATACGCCACTAAGGACGCGAACCACCGCATCGAACTCTACGGAGTGGGCACCGTTTGGCAAGGCCGCGGCGCAGTCCCTGAATCGTGGGCGAGGACAGCCCGCTGGGCGAGGGTTGGCGAATGACGCCAGGCGCTTAGGGACAGCGTGTGCTCAGAGCAAGCGGACCTGTGATCGTTCGAACCCGACCGGTGATCTGGGGTGGCTTTCCCGCCAAATACGTGTAGCGCAACCGGGTGAACTCGGTGCGCCGGTTCGAGCACGTTCGGGGACGGGTCAGGAGAACTCTTACGGGGTAGACGTGAAAGTGGCCTGCGGCAGCGATCCTCTGCCTACTCGACAGGTCTAGCGAAGCGCTCAGCCCTTTATGGCATGTGCACTCGTTAGAACTGCGCTCCCATCAGGCTTCGGCTCGCGCAGCAGCCGTCTTCTTCGTGCGCGTTCTGAGCGAGTGCTTGATCACGGTCAGCGCGACGAGCAGTCCCGCCAGGGCGACACCGCCGTAGGCGATGGTCGTGATCCAATCGCCGAGGCCCGTGCGTGGCCAGAAGGGGGCGTTCGCGTCCTCGAAGGTGAAGAGTACGGCGGCGGCGATGGGGCCGCTGATGCCGCCTCGTCTGATCCAGAAGACCGCGAGCAGCAGGAGCGTCGCAAAGCCTGCCGCGCCCGCGGGGAAGCTGATGAAGAAGGCGTCCGCGTACTCGCCGACCGCGAGCAGCAGTGCGATCGCGATCAGGAGACGGCGCTGATCATGGATCGTTGTTGTCATGGTTTCTCTCCTCCGTCGTTTGACATAACCGACGGTAGGAAGCGGCGGCACGCGTGTCGTCGGACGGGCGGCTGATCTTGCGGTCAGCCGGGCGGCTGATCTTTCGGCGCTCGCGGATCGGCCGACCGGCCGATGACAGACCGCTCGAGGCGGTCTAGGTTGAAGCCGTGCGCACCAGTCTTGCCCGTCTGCGCCGCTTCCGGCCCGACCCGCTGAGGCTCGACCGGACGCTCGCTGCGCTGCTAACGGTCGGTGCCGAGCTCCAAGTTTGGCTCGGTGGCGGCGCTGGTCACCATCAGCTCGCCGGGGCGCTGGTGGCGCCGGCAGTCACGATGTCGGTTGCCCTGCGCCGCCACTACCCGACGCTCGTGGGCATAGGCGTACCAGTGCTGACGGCGTTCGAGCTGGCTCTTTGGGGCGACCCGCAGATCGTCGCCAACGCTGTCGCCTACTTCTGCGCGCTGTATGGGTTGGCGGTCTGGACGCCGCCGCGACGCTTCGCGCTCGGCGCGGTGCTGATCCTGGCGGCCGACCTCGCCGCGAGCGCCGGCCCTAAGGTGAATCTGCGCAGCGCGCTGCCGTTCGCGGTCGTCACGCCCGCTGTGATGCTGCTCGTCCGTCGCGTCGTCGGCGACCGCGAACGTCGCGTCCAGCTCGCCGAACGCGAGCGCGACCTTGCGGCGCGCGAGGCGGTGGTGGAGGAGCGGGCGCGGATCGCGCGTGAGCTGCACGATGCGATCGCGCACAACGTCTCGATGATGGTCATCCAGGCCGGCGCCGAGCGGCGCGTGCTCGAGCGCGAGCGCGACCCAACGCGGGATGTGTTGGAGACAATCGAGCAGATGGGCCGCGGCGCACTGACCGAGATGCGCCGCCTGGTCGGGATGCTGCGCAGCGACACCGGCGACCCGCTCGCGCCGCAGCCGGGGCTCAACGATCTTCCGCTACTGGTGACGCAGGTCCGCGAGGCGGGTCTGCCGGTCGAGCTGCACGTCGACGGCGAGCCACGGCAGCTGCCGGTCGGGATCGAGCTGTCGGCCTACCGGATCGTGCAAGAGGCGCTCACCAACGCGCTCAAACACGCCGGCGAGGCGCACGCTTCCGTCCGCGTTCACTACCGCACCGAGGCGCTCGAAATCGAGATCATCGACGACGGCGGCGGACGCGCGGAGCCGGTCTCGACCGGCGGCCACGGGCTGGTCGGGATGCGCGAGCGCGTCGCGCTCTACGGCGGCCGTCTCGACGCCGGCCGCCGCCCCAGCGGCGGCTTCGGCGTCCGCGTGCTACTGCCCATTCGATGACCACCGTCCTGATCGCAGACGACCAGGCGCTCGTTAGAGTCGGGTTGCGCAAGATCCTCGAAGCAGAGCCGGAGACGAGCGTCATCGGCGAGGCCGGCGACGGCGAAGACGCCGTCGCCGCCGCGCAGCGCCTGCGACCCGACGTCGTCTTGATGGACATCCGCATGCCCGTGCTGGACGGAATCGAGGCGACCCGCCGCATCGTCGCCGCCCAACCGGCGCTACGCGTGCTGATCCTGACAACCTTCGGGCTCGACGGCTACGTCTACGACGCACTCCGGGCCGGCGCGAGCGGCTTCATGCTCAAGGACGCCGCACCCGAAGAGATCGCAGCAGCCGTCCGCATCGTCGCCAGCGGCGAAGCGCTCCTCGCCCCCGCAATCACGCGCGCGGTCATCGAAGAGTTCGCACGGCAACAACCCTCCACCACACCCGCACCGCCGCCAGGCCTCGCCGAGCTAACACCACGGGAGCGAAACGTGCTCGACCTGCTCGCCCGCGGCCTCTCCAACCCCGAGATCTGCCAACAACTCGTCATCAGCGAGGCGACCGCCAAGACGCACGTCGCCCGCATCCTCCAGAAGCTCGACCTGCGCGACCGCGTGCAAGCCGTGATCTACGCCTACGAAACCGGCCTCGTGCGCGCCGGCAGCGGGTAACCCCCACCGCACCACGAGTGCTCAGAAGAGGTCGCAGGTTCAAATCCTGCCCCCGCTACTGGGAAGGCCCCGGAAGGGGCCTTTCTCATGGAATCATCTGGCCACGATGGAAGGCGGGTGCTCCTGCGGCGCCGTCCGCTATCGGCTCGCGTCAGAGCCGATGTTCGTCCACTGCTGCCACTGCTTGAACTGCCAGCGGCAGACGGGTAGCGCGTTCGTCGTCAACCTCCTCATCGAGGCCGACCGTGTCGAGCTGCTCGCCGACGAGCCGGAGCCGGTCGAAGTGCCGCGCGACGACGGAAGTACTCAGCGCATCTTCCGCTGCCCGACGTGTCAGATCGCGGTGTTCAGCGAGTACGGGCGGCCGCAGGTGAGGTTCGTTCGCGCCGGCACGCTCGACGATCCGAAGTCGATCGAGCCCGACGTCCACATCTTCACGAAGTCGAAGGTGGCGTGGGTGACGCTGCCGGAGTCGACACCCGCGTTCGACATCTACTACGACAGCAAGACGCTCTGGCCGGCGGCGAGCCTCGAGCGGCTCCACGCGGTCTTCAAGTAATCGGGTTCCTCGACCCCGGATCCGGCTGGACTGAGTCGATTCCGTGTGGTTACAACCTGGTGCTTCACCGCACGAGTTCACCCCTCTGAGGGACGCGCCGGGGGGCTTGAAAGGAGGAGAACTCGGGTATGCACCTGGCCCTCCGTCGGGTTGGTCTTGTCTTGGCGATCTTTGCCACGGCCATTTGCGCCTTCGCGGTGGCGGCCGGTGTCGCCCGCGCGGGACCGAAGGACGACCAGTGGGGCGCGTGGACGAACGTCGATGCGACGGTCGAGGCCGCCGTCCTTGCCGTGTGCCCGACCGAGCAGGCATGCGACCAGACAGATCCGGCGACCGGTCATCCTTTCAGCGCGGACACGGTGCAGGTCATCGTGAGCGGCTCGGATGTGCACAAGGCCCGAGACAAGGGCAGCGTGCGCGGCGACTTCCAGGGCTCCGTGAGCGTGCCGGTCAAGATCCAGGACATCCCGGATCTCGCGAAGGACAAGGGCGTCGACTCGATCACGCTCGATAATTCACTCGTTCCGAACGGGAGCGTCGCGCCTCTCGCATCTGCGCTCGCGACGCTGTACCCCCAGGTCGACGGCGCGACCTCGGCGTGGAGCCAGGGCTACACCGGCAGCGGCATCGGCGTCGCAGTGATCGACACCGGCGCGCAGGATCTTTCCGACTTCGGCGGACGCATCGTGCACGTCAAGGTGCACGGCACAGGCAATGCGGCGGCGGCTGCCGACACGCAGGGCCACGGGACGTTCGTCAGCGGCATCCTCGGCGGTCAGAGCTCCGACGGGAAGTACGTCGGTGTCGCGCCGGGCGTCACGCTGTACGAGATCAACGTCGCCGGCTTCGACGGGACTGCTTATTCGAGTGATGCGATCGCAGCGCTGGGTTGGGTGGAGGCGAACGCTTCGGCCGACAACATCCGCGTGGTCAACCTGTCGTTCGCCGAGAGCAATCCGAGCAACTACACGACGGATGTGCTCGACAGCGCGGCTGAAGCAATCTGGCGGAGCGGCATCGTCATCGTGGCCTCGGCCGGAAACAACGGCCTGAACACGAACTATTACGCGCCCGGCAACGATCCGCTCGTCATCACCGTCGGCGCGCTCGATACGAACGACACGCTGAGCACGTCCGATGACACGCAGGCGAGCTGGTCGTCCTCGGGGTTCACGCTCGACGGCTACGCGAAGCCCGAGCTGCTCGCGCCGGGCCGTCACATCGTCTCGACGCTTCCCGCCGGCACTGCGCTCGACGCGCTCGCGCCCGCGGCGAACCACTTCGCTCCGGGCTACGTGATGGCGAACGGGACGTCGTTCGCCGCTCCGCAGGTCGCCGGCGCGGCCGCGCTCGTGCTGCAGAAGCGCCCGAGCCTTTCGCCCGACCAGGTGAAGTGGCTTCTGACGCACACGTCGCGTGTCGTCCCGAACACGCCCGGCAGCGCGCTCGACATCGGCGCCGCCCTCGCGTTCACCGGCACGGTCGGCTCCGCCAACCAGGGCGTGAAGCCCGCGCCGCAGAGCGTCGTCTTCAAGTCGAACGGTAGGATCAACTTCAACCTCTCCACGACGACCGGATCGACCTCGGCCGCGACGTGGAACGGCAGCCTCAACGGCATGTCGGCGGCGACATGGAACGCGTCTGACTCGTACAACTCGGCGGCGACGTGGAACTCCGCGGCGACATGGAACTCTGCTGCGACGTGGAACTCTGCTGCGACGTGGAACTCGGCAGCGACATGGAACTCGGCGGCAACGTGGAACTCCGCGGCAACATGGAACTGAACTAGCGGGCCGCGAAGCGCATCCGCAACCCAAGTCCCGGCGCTGGCCCTGCTCGGGAGCGAATCCCCCATTTGGGCGTTGCCTCGAGACTCAGTCCGGCAGATAACCCAGTAAATGCGGCGTTCTTCGGCGGCAATCGATTCCGCGCGCTCGGAGGCAGGAGATCCGGGGGCGGTTGGCGCGCTGATCGCGCTTACCGCGGCCGTAACCGCGTGTGCGGCCGTGCTGACCGCGCACTACGGTTGGCACCAAGCCACCGACCGCCCGTTCGTCCTGCTCGCCTTCGTGGCCATGACGATCGGTCTGCTCCTCGTCTCGATCGACGTCTATGGGCATGGGTCCTACTCGTTCGCAGGCAGCGGAATGCTTGCGATCGGGTTTGCGTTCGGTGTGGGCCCTGCGATTGCGAGCGGCCTCCTGATGGGTGCCGTGAATACGGTCCGCCGACGGGGGAGAGTGAACCGTGGCATTTACGACATGTCCCAACTTGCGCTTGCCGCGGGCGCAGGTACGGCTGTTTTCGACGCGTTTACACCAGCGCATGCGAGCATGCTGATTCGCGTCGGGCCGGCGACGCTCGCGGGGGTCGTGTTCCTCGCGACGAACGTGTCGTTGCTCAGCATCGCAATGAGTCTTTCGGAAGGTTCGACGGTTCGAGCGATTTGGATGGAGCGTTTCCGCTGGATGACCCCGTACGGCGTCGCATCCGGGCCGCTCGCGCTCGCACTTGTGATCGCGTACGAACGGATGGGGACGATCGGCCTACTTGCTTTCGCAGCACCGCCCGCATTCATGATGCTCTCGGTTCATCAATATGTGACAAAGACGCGCACGTCGGTCGAGGAGATAAGGCAGACAAACGAAGAGCTGCAAGCAGCGGTCGACGCCCTCGAGGCGCGCAACGCCGACCTGCACGATCTGTTCGAGTTCGCCGGCGGCCTCGCCGCGCGCGCACACGATCGCGCGACGCTCGTCGGCTATGCGACCGATGCGCTACGGCACATCGCGGGCACGGACGTGCGCGTGTCGAACGAGCTCGATGGCCAGGTCCCGCTCATCGCGGGCGGCACGCCGGTCGGCTCGCTCGATCTCGGCGAGGGCGTTGCCGGCGAGCGCTGGGAGCGGTTGCGCGACACGCTGCTGCCGCAGCTCGCGACGGCGCTCGAGAGCACGGCGCTCGTCGAGGAGGTCAGCCGCAAGCATCTCGCCACGATCGCTGCGCTGTCGCGCTCGATGGAGGCGAAGGACTACTACACAGGTGGGCACACCGAGCGGGTCGCGCAGGTCTCGGTCGCGATAGCCCAGCGTCTCGGCTTCGAAGGCGCGGAACTCGACGCGATCGAGATCGGCGCGCTCCTGCACGACATCGGGAAGATCGGCATCCCCGAGGCGATCCTGCACAAGGAGACGGAGCTCGATGAGGACGAGTGGGCGCAGATGCACCAGCACCCCGTGATCTCGGACTACATCCTCTCCGACCTCGACGTCCATCCGTACGTGCGCCAGATCGCACGGTCGAGCCACGAGCGCATCGACGGCGCCGGCTATCCCGACGGCCTCAAGGGCGATGAGATCCCGCTGCCTGCGCGCATCGTGCTCGTCGCCGATGCGCTCGACGCGCTGACGACCGACCGCCCGTACCGGCGCGCACGGCCGCTGGCGGCTGCCCTCGTCGAGATGCGCGAGCACACGGGCACGCAGCTCTGCCCGAAGGTGATGGCCGCGCTCGAGCGCGTCCTGCGCGAGCAGCCGCAGGTGGTCGGGCGGCGGCTGCAGGCCGTCACCGCGGTCGGCGCGGCGTAACTAGGGACACGTCCCCCGACCAGGTCGCGACCTGGTCGCTGACTACTTCTCGTCGAGCTTCAGCGCGGCGGAGTTGATGCAGTAGCGCTGGCCGGTCGGGTGTGGGCCGTCGGGGAAGACGTGCCCGAGGTGACCGCCGCAGCTTGCGCACAGAACCTCGGTGCGGATCATCCCGTGACTGACGTCGGTCTCCTCCTCGACCGCGTCCTCGCCCGCCGGAGCGTAGAACGCCGGCCAGCCGCAGCCCGAGTCGTACTTCGCGTCCGACTCGAAGAGCTCCGCGCCGCAGCCTGCGCACTTGTAGGTACCCGGCTCGAAGACGTGGTCGTACTCCCCCGTGAACGGCGCCTCGGTGCCCTTCTGCCGCAGCACGCGGAACTGCTCCGGCGAAAGCTCCTGCCGCCACTCCACTTCGGACTTCTCGATCTTAGGCATGGTTCAACTATGCCCACGACGAGCCAGGCTCCGCGGAAGCGGGTGATCTTCGGAGCGCTGATGCTCGTCGTTCTTCTCGCGGCGCTCGACCAGACGATCGTCTCGACCGCGCTGCCGACGATCGTCGGTGACCTCGGCGGTCTCTCGCACCTTTCGTGGGTCGTCACCGCGTATCTGCTGGCGTCGACGGTGACGGGGCCGCTCTACGGGAAGTTCGGCGACCTGTATGGGCGCAAGATCGTCATTCAGACGGCGATTGTCATCTTCCTCGTCGGCTCGGTCCTCTGCGGAATCGCGCAGAACATGGCAGAGCTCATCACCTTCCGCGCGGTGCAGGGCCTCGGCGCCGGTGGCCTCGTCGTCGTCGCGATCGCGGTCATAGGCGACGTCGTCCCGCCGCGCGACCGCGGCCGCTACCAGGGGATCTTCGGCGCCGTCTTCGGCGTCGCAACCGTCATCGGGCCGCTCATCGGCGGTTTCTTCGTCGACAACCTCTCGTGGCGCTGGATCTTCTTCGTGAACCTTCCGCTCGGCGCGGTCGCGCTGTTCGTCATCGGCGCCGTGTTCCACGCGCCGGCCGAGCGCGTCGCGCACAAGATCGACTACCTCGGCGCGGCGGCACTCGCCGGCTCGCTGTCTGCGAGCGTGCTCTTCACGAGCCTCGGCGGCACGACGTACGCGTGGAGCTCGCCCGAGATCATCGTGATGGCGGTTCTCGGCGTCTTGCTCGCCGTCCTGTTCGTGTTCGCCGAGCGGCGCGCGAGCGAGCCGATCATCCCGCTCGAGCTCTTCCGCCAGCGCACGTTCGCCGTCTGCTCGGGCGTCGGCTTCATCATCGGCATGTCATTGTTCGGCGCGATCACGTTCCTGCCGCTCTATCTGCAGATCGTGCGCGGGCGTACCCCGACGAGCTCGGGCCTGCAGCTGACGCCGTTGATGGTCGGGCTCCTCATCACCTCCATCGCGAGCGGTCAGCTCATCTCGCGCTTCGGCCGCTACCGGCCGTTCCCGATCGTCGGCACGGCGATCATGACGGCGGGGCTTGCGCTGCTTGTCATGCTGAACCTGCACACGTCGATCTCGCAGGTGTCGCTGTACGTGATCGTCATCGGCTTCGGTCTGGGCATGGTTATGCAGGTGCTCGTGCTCGCGTTGCAGAACGACGTGCAGCCGCGCTTCATGGGCGTTGCGACCTCCGGCGCGATCATGTTCCGGCAGATCGGCGGTTCCGTCGGCATCGCCCTGTTCGGCGCGATCTTCGCCAACCGGCTGCACACGAACCTCGCGAAGACGCTGCCGCCCGGGGTGCACCCACCCCGGACGGCAACGCCGGCGATCGTGCGGCACCTGCCGCCGCAAGTGCATGACCTCTACATCCGCGCGTTCGACGCTTCGCTTCATCCCGTCTTCGTCGTCGGCGCGATCATCGCCGGCTTTGCATTCGCGCTCACGTGGCTCTTGCAGGAGAAGCCGCTGCGCAAGACGACGAGCGTGGTGGACGCCGAGCTCACCGTGTCGCAGCGTGCGTGAAGACACGGATGGCAATGCGCATGAGCACGAGCGCGAATAACGCTACGACCGCGAGGCTCAATCCAGCCGAGCCCGTGGTGCTGTGCATCCGCCAGATCGCATGGAGCCCGCTCGAGTCGTTCAGTAGCCCGTAGCGCATAAGCGCAAGCGCGTGGGTGAGCGGCAGGAACCGCGCGACCCAGGTCAGACCGACCGGCATCGCCGTGATCGGGAAGAGCGAGCCGGCGAGGAACCAGGGCGCGATCGCGATCGCAGGAATCCGGGCGATGTACTCCTCCTGACGCGGGATGCGCGACGCGAGCGTCTCCGCCGCTCCGTACATCGCCACCGTCAGGAGGATCGCCGCCGCGAGGAACCAGAGCACACCTGGCCCGTGCGGGCTGAAGTGGATCCGCCGTGCGACGGCGAACCCCAGCAGGGTCCCGATCTGGAGCCCGGTGATCGCGAGTGCAACAACGAGATTGCCGAGCACGAGCAGCCCGCGGCGCACGGGCGCGGCGAGTAACTCCCGTTGAGCGCCCATCTCCCGGTCGACGATCACGCCGAGGCCGAGGAAGAACGTGTTCAGTGGAACGAGCAGGCCGACGGTGCCGATGGCGACGTACGACTCGTAGCTCGCGGAGGTGTGCAACGCCGTCTTCAGCGCAGGCGCGATGACGAGTGCGAACAGCACCGGCGTCAGGAGCGGGACGAGCAACTCGCGCGGCGTTCGTGCGGTGAGAGCGAGTCGCCGTAGCGCGAGCGTGCGCAGTGCGCCGGTCGTGCCGGGTCTGCGTTCGCGTCGAATGAGCGACGCTGTGGATGCAATAGCGGTCATGGCATTCCCTTTCTGGTCAGGCGGCTTCGGCGAGCCTGCCGCCGGTGAGTCGCAGGTAGATGTCGTCGAGAGTGGGACGGCGCGTGGAGACTCCCGTCACCGGTAGGTCGAGCACCTCGATCTCGGCGATCGCCGCGGCGGCGCCGCGGCCGTCGAGCGGGACCGTGAGCGTCGAGCCGACAACGAAGGCGTCGTCGCCTGCGAGCCCGTGCTCGCGCAGCCGCGCGAGCGAGCGCTCGCCGTCTCCGTCCACGCGGAGCTCGACGAGCTCTGCGCCGAGGCTCGTGCGCAGGTTCGCCGGTGTATCGAGGGCGACGATTCGGCCGAGATGCATGATCGCGATCCGGTCGCATAGCTGTTCCGCCTCGTCGAGATAGTGCGTCGTCAGCAGCAGAGTCAGCTCGCCTCGTCCGCGCAAGCCGGCGAGCACGTCGAGCAGCTCGTGCCTGATGCGGGGATCAAGGCCGGCGGTGGGCTCGTCGAGGAAGAGCACGCGCGGATCCGATACGAGTGCGCGCGCGATCTCGAGCCGGCGACGCTGGCCGCCGCTGTATGTGTCCACCGCCCGGTCCAGGAGGTCGGCGATGCCGAGTGCAGCCGCCGTCGAGTCGATCTGATTCGCGCCGGCGTTCCAGAGTCGCGCGTGCAGCTCGAGATTGCGCCGCCCGGTGAGCGAGCGGTCGACGACCGCCTCCTGGAAGACGGCGCTCGAGACGCTCCGCGCCGCGAGCGGTTGCTTCGCGACGTCGTAGCCCGCAAGCCGGGCTGTGCCGCTCGTCGGCCGCAGCGTCGTCGTCAGCATCCCGATGGTCGTCGACTTGCCTGCACCGTTCGGGCCGAGCAGGCCAAAGACCTCGCCCGGATCGACCGTGAAGTCGATCGCCTCGACTGCGCGAACTCCGCCGGGGTAGACCTTCGTCAGTGCCTCCACTTCGATCATGTGGTTCTCCTCTCGTCACATCGGACGTGTTCGGTTCGTCATGTGGTTGACGGATCGCGACGAAGGGATGTGACATGGATGAGTTGGCTGAGGGTTTCGAAGAGCATCGAGCCCATCTGACGCGGGTCGCATATCGCATGCTCGGCTCGTCGGGCGAAGCCGAGGACGCGGTGCAGGAGGCCTGGATTCGCTTGAGCCGTTCCGACTCGGGCGGCGTGACGAACCTCGGCGGCTGGCTCACGACCGTCGTCGCGCGCGTGTGCCTGGACGAGCTGCGCGCCCGGCAGGCACGTAACGCCGAACACGTCGTCGAGCCGGTGATCGAGTTCGAGGAGGGGCCTGAGGAAGAGGCGATGCTTGCGGACTCGGTCGGCCTCGCGCTCCTCGTCGTGCTCGACACGTTGACGCCGGCGGAGCGCTTGGCGTTCGTGCTCCATGACATGTTCGCCGTGCCCTTCGACGAGATCGCCGGCATCCTCGATCGCACACCCGATGCGGCGCGGCAGCTCGCGAGTCGCGGACGCCGGCGGGTGCGCGGCGCCGCGCCTTCGTCCGATGCCGACGCCGCGCGTCAGCGCGAGCTCGTCAACGCGTTTCTCGCCGCGTCGCGCGCCGGGGACTTCGAAGCGCTCGTCGCCGTACTTCACCCGGACGTCGTTTTCCGGCTGCGTGGACGGTACGTCCGCCCGGTCACGACAGAGGGTGCAGACGAGGTCGCACGCACGGTGTTGCGCCGCGGTCGGCCGTTCGCGCGCTTCGCACGGCCTGCGCTCGTCAACGGTCAACCAGGCTTCGTCGTCGGGCGCGGGCGGCGTCCGTTCTCGGTGGTCGCCTTCACCGTCGTCGACGACCGGATCGCATCCGTTGACATCATCGCCAGGCCTAAGCTCAGGGGGTGAACGAGCTCGACCTGCTCGATTGGAAGCGCCACGTCTTCGAGCTCTACGCAGAGATCCGTGCGTCCGCGGATCCGGAAGCCGCATGGACGCGATGGCGCGCGGTGCGCGACGAGCTCTTTCGCGACCATCCGCAGTCGCCGCAGCCGGGCTACACGAGCCTCGACTACTTCCCGTACGACGCGGCGCTTCGTTTCCTCGGCGACGTGGAGCCGGCCGAGCCAGAGCCGCGCGAGATCGACGGGTTCCTCTTCCGGCGCTTCGCGCACGTGCACTTCGACCTCGGCACGCTCGAGCTCTATTGGCTCGAGGCCTACGGCGGCGGCGTCTTCCTGCCGTTCCGCGACGGCACGAGCGGCCGCGAGACGTACGGCGCGGGGCGCTACCTCCTCGACACGGTGAAGGGCTCCGACCTCGGTTCGGTCGACGGCAGAATCGTCCTCGATTTCAACTTCGCCTACAACCCGTCGTGCTCGTACGACGATCGTTGGGCGTGCCCTTTGACCCCGCCCGCGAACCGGCTCGCGATCGAGATCCCCGCAGGCGAGCGTATGCTCGCGAAGTGACGATCTCAGAGCTCCTGCACGAGGCGGGCAAGACGCATCACGTCGTCTACCGTATCGTCGACGGAGACGATCCCGACTGGGCATCGTGGTACGCCGACTGGCTCCTCGATCACTCCGAATTGCCCGATTTGCTCGGCCGTAGGCCGGTTCGCAGCCATCTCGTCCACGCGCTCGTCCAGCTCGATCGCGACTACGTCGCTGCCTCTCCAACCGAGCGCTGGGAGGACTGGTACGCCGACCGGCTGGCTTCGCTGCTACCCTGACGCCACGGACGGCAACCGGCCGTCCCGTGAGATTCCAGCTTCTCGTTCCTCCTTTGGCGGTTTCGAGTTGTGTGATCTCGAACCGCAATGTCATTCAAGGAGTCGAACATGCAGTTCCAATCATTGGGCGTTAGCGCTGCCGTCGAGGCTGCGCTCAAAGCCCGCGGCATCACTGCGCCGTTCAAGATCCAATCGTTGGTCCTGCCGGACGCGCTCGCAGGACGCGATGTCCTCGCAAAGGCGCCGACGGGGTCGGGCAAGACGCTCGCCTTCGGCATCCCGCTCGTCGAGCGGACCGATCCGAAGGGAGCGGCACCGGCCGCACTCGTCCTCGTTCCCACCCGCGAGCTCGCGCTCCAGGTCGCCGACGAGATCGCGTCGTTCGCGGCGGTGAAGGGAGTTCGCGTCGGGCTCGCATACGGCGGCGCACCGGTCGGCGCGCAGGCCAAGCGTCTCCGCGGCGCGCGGATCGTCGTCGCCACGCCCGGCCGTCTCCAGGACTTCATCGAGCGCAAGCTCGTCTCGCTCGCAGGCGTCCAGACGCTCGTCCTCGACGAAGCCGATCGGATGCTCGACATGGGCTTCCGCCCGCAGGTCGAGCGGATCCTCCGCAGCGTCCCGCGCAAGCGCCAGACGATGCTGTTCTCGGCGACGCTCGACGGCGAGGTCGGCGAGCTCGCGCGTGAGTACACGCAGGACGCGTCGCACTTCGAGTACGCCCGGGAGACGAACGACGGTGTCATCGAGCACGACTTCGTCTCGGTGACGGCGGACGACAAGGTCGACCGGCTCGTCGAGCTGCTCGACGCCGAGGACGGGCTCTCGCTCGTCTTCGTGCGCACGAAGCGCGGCGCCGACCGGCTCGCGCAGAAGCTCGCGCGGCGCGATCTCAGCGTCATCGCGCTGCACGGCGACATGTCGCAGCCGGCACGCGAGCGCGCGCTCGAGCGTTTCCGCAGCGGCAAGGTGACGACGCTCGTCGCCACCGACGTCGCGGCCCGTGGTCTCGATCTCGAGGCGATCGGCCACGTCATCAACTTTGACCCGCCCGAGGACGACAAGGGCTACGTGCACCGCGTGGGGCGGACCGGCAGAGCCGGCCGCGCCGGGCGGGGCAGCACGCTCGTTCTACCGGAGCAGCAGCACGACGTGAGTCGCGTTGCCAACCGACTCGGGCACCGTGAAAAGTTCGAAAGTACGGGTATGCGTACCGCCAAGCCGAAGCTCGTGTACACGAGCCGGCGCGGCGGACGCTCCCGGTGGTAACTGGGGGAGGTGAAATACATGGCAACTGGAACCGTGAAGTGGTTCAGCGACGACAAGGGGTACGGCTTCATCACCCCCGAGGACGGGTCGAAGGACCTGTTCGTGCACCACACCGGCATCGCCGGCGAGGGCTTCAAGTCACTCGCCGAGGGTGCCAAGGTGGAGTTCGAAGCGACTGAGGGTCAGAAGGGCCCGCAGGCGACGAACGTCCGCCTCACCGCTTAATACCGCAGCTCAGGCTGCAAGTTGGACCGGAGGGCCCCGCAGGGGGCCCTCTTTTTACGGTTCAGATTTGACGATCGCTTATCCCTGTCATTAGTGTCTGAAACTCAACCAAGTCGATGGGGAAAGGTGGGGTCGAAATCTTGCGTCGCTCAGTGCTCCTGCTCGTCACGCTTCTCGCGCTCGTTGCGGCTGCCACCGCGGCGGCCGGCACGAACCTCTCGCTCGTCGGGTACTCGATCCCGACCGCGGTCTTCCCGAAGCTCTTCACGGCCTACCAGGCGACGCCCGCCGGCAAGGACGTCAGCTTCTCGTCCTCGTTCGCGGCGTCCGAGGT
>DASSXM010000024.1:0-41009 GCA_035703805.1 Gaiellaceae bacterium
TCGCTTCAGAGCCCTAATGACAGGCCCCCGAAACCGCTGACGACAGACGCACCGGAGGGGTCCGGTACGTCACAAGTTCGGCACCCTATCAACCGATTCGGATACCTGCAACTTCGTAAGACGGCCAAAATTGCCGCAAAACAGGCTTGAGACTCGTCGAATCTGTCCTGAGGCGGACCGCACAAAGTGCCCCGAATCCCGCTATTCCTGTGGTACGGTCCCGCGACCTTGGGCAGCGTCAAGTGGTCGCGGCGCGCAGGCCTGCCTGCGGTGATCGCCCTCATCGGAGTATCTGCCGCCGCCGCAGCCGGCCCGGGCTCGCCGAGCAGGATCGCGACGCTGCGCGGCCAGTCGAGCGTGCTCAACTCGCGGACGCATCAGGCGCTTCTCGACCTCTATGCACTCGACGCGCACCTGACCACCGCGCGAGCGCGGCTCGCGTCGCTGCAGACGCAGGCGACGCAACTGCGCAACGACCAGCTGCTGCTCGCGGAACAGCTCGGAGTCACGAAGGCGAATCTCACCGTTGCGCAGCAGCTGCTCGGACGCAATCTGCGTTTGCTCTACGAACAGGGACAGCAGGATCCACTTGCGGTCATTCTCGGCGCGACATCGCTCGACGATGCGGTTACGAAGCTCGACGATCTCACGCACGTCGCCGACCAGAGCAAGCAGATGGTCGACGCGACGACTGCGGCGCAGGACCGGATCGCACAACTGCGCACGACGATCGCGGCGGAGAGCGTGCAGATCGATGCAGCGCTGCGGTCGGCGCAGCGAACGACCGACGAGCTTGCTGCGACGCGCGCGGCGCGCGTCTCGTTCATCTCGAGCCTGCGCCGGCAGCAGCAGCTCAAGGCTTCGCAGATTGCGACGCTCCAGACAATCGCTGCGCAGGCAGAGGCGAAGTCGCAGACGATCCAGGCGTCGGCGACCGCGCCGCGCGCGCCGGTGACCGATCCAAACGGCACCACGAGCCCAGCCACGACCCCGGCGCCGCCCTCGGAATCGAGCGGCCGGACGATCACCGTCAGCTCGACCGGCTACTCGCTCCCGGGCCACACGGCCACCGGGCTCCCCGTCGGGTGGGGCGTCGTCGCGGTCGACCCGTCCGTCATCCCGCTCGGCACCCGGATGACGATTCCCGGCTACGGCGAGGGCGTCGCCGCCGACACGGGCAGCGCCGTCCGGGGCTACGACATCGACCTCTGGTTCCCGACGCTCGCCCAAGCCCGCGCCTGGGGCCGCCGGACGCTCACGATCACGCTCCATTAGCTCTACACTGCGCGCCTGAAGGGGGGTAAGTGGCGCTGACCGAACCGCTGCAAACGGTGGACGAGCGACAGGGCGAGTCGCTACGCGTCCTGATCGTCGACGATCACGACCTCTTCCGGACCGGCCTGCGCAACCTCCTCGAGGAGCAGAGCGTCCAGGTTATCGGCGAGGCCGCAACCGGCGCGGAGGCCGTGCGCATCGTGCGCGAGATCGCGCCCGACGTCGTCGTGATGGATCTCAACATGCCGGGGATGGGCGGTGTCGACGCCACGCGCCATATCAGCGCGATCGCTCCGCTCACCCGCGTCGTCATGCTGACGATATCCGACGAGGACACCGACGTGATGGACGCGATCCTCGCCGGCGCGTGCGGCTACCTCCTGAAGGACTCGTCGATCGAGGATCTCATTTCAGGGATCGAGGCGGCGGCGAAGGGCGAGTCGCTCATCTCGCCGACGATCGCCGCGAAGGTGTTGCAGCGTGTACGTGCAACGAGCGCGAACCCGGAGATCGCGACTCAGATCAGGGCCGAGCTCTCCGACCGCGAGATCGAAGTGCTGAAACTCATCGCGAACGGCAAGGACAACGCGGTCATCGCCGGCGAGCTGCACATCAGCCCGAAGACGGTGAAGAACCATATCTCGAACATCCTGATGAAGCTGCAGATCGACAACAGAATTCAGGCAGCCGTGTATGCCGTGAGGAGTGGCCTGGTGTGACGGCAATGGTGGTACCCACCCGCGAAAAGTGCGCAGCACTTTTCGGCGGCTGAACCGCATTCAGGCGGCTGTCTACGCAGTTCGGTCGGGTCTGGTCTAGTTCTGCGCGCGCAAAGCGCGGGCGCGCTGGTTGAGCGCATTGAGCCGCTCGCGGAGGCTGCGCAGACGGCGTTCGATGCGCAGCCGCTCCGTTTCGAGCTCGAGCGCCTCGGCATAGCCGTCGGTCAGCGTCTGCTCGAGGCGCGCCAGCGTCGGGGCGTCCGCGACGAGCAGCTCGTCGATCTGTGCCTGCACGCTCACCGCTCGATTATCGAGGCGTTTCTGAACGGGCAACATGGGCCGCCCGGCCCATCTTCCGCGCGACTGGACCCATAATTAGAAACGTGCGAGGCCGGGTCTGCGTCCTACTCGTCATGCTCGCGGCCGCACCTGCGACCGCGAGCGCGAGCCCGCTCGCCGCGCGGCTCTCCCGCGCGCTCGCCGCGCCGCGCGTAAGCAGGTCGGCGGCTCTCGTCCTCGACCTGTCGACGGGCCAGGCCGTCTACTCGCACAACGCGTCGCTGCCGCTCCTCCCCGCCTCGAACGAGAAGCTCGCGATCACGTACGCCGCGCTGACGGCGCTCGGCCCGGCCTTCCGCATCGAGACGGACGTACTCGGCTACGGAACGCAGTCGGGTGACTCCTGGCAGGGCGACCTCGTGCTCAAAGGCTACGGCGATCCGACGCTGTCCTCCGCAGATCTGGCGCAGCTCGCGCAACAGATTCGCGCCGATGGGATCACCCAGGTGACGGGCCGCGTGCTCGGCGACGCGTCGTGGTTCGACGCGCGCCAGACCTCGCCGGGCTGGAAGGCGGCGTTCTACATCGAGGAGTCGCCGCCGCTGTCCGCGTTGATCGTCGACCGCGCACGCGTCGGCAAGTGGACGTCGCGCAACCCGCCGCTCGCCGCGACGCAACTCTTCCTGAAGGCGCTCAAGCGCGCTGGCGTGAAGGTCGCGCACGGTGTGACACTCGGCCTCGCGGACGACACCGCGACGACGCTGGCCTCCGTCGACTCGCCGACCCTTGCCTCCCTCGTGCACACGATGGATCTCGCTAGCGACAACTTCTTCGCCGAGATGCTCCTGAAGGAGCTTGGCGCCGTGCAGGCCGGCTCCGGGACGACCGCCGCAGGCGTCGGCCTCGTCACGGGCCTGCTCGCGCGGGCCGGCGTGCCACTACACGGCGTGCGACTGGTGGACGGCTCCGGCCTCTCGCTCCTCGACCGCTTCACGGTGAATGCGCTGGCGTCGTTGCTCACCGTGATGTGGAACGACCCCGGTGTGCGGCTCGAGCTGCTGTCGTCGCTGCCCGTCGCCGGGCGAAGCGGCACGCTTGCGCATCGCATGCGCCACAGCGCTGCGGCCGGGCTCGTGCGCGCGAAGACCGGAACGACGGACAACTCCTCCGCTTTGTCCGGATTCGTCGGTGACCGCTACGTGTTCTCGATCCTCCAGAACGGCTGGCCGGTCGACACGTATGGGGCCGAGAACGCCGAGGACCGTTTCGCGACGGTTCTAGCTTCTCCCTAGAAGCTTCAGCAACTCGGTCTCTGCGAGGAGCGGCACGCCCGCTTTCTCCGCCTTCGTGAGCTTCGACTTGCCGGGCTCCTCGCCGATGACGACGCCCGTCGTCTTCGAGGAGACGCTGTCCGACACCTTCGCGCCGAGCGCCTCGAGCGCCGCCGTCGCCTGCTCCCGCGTGAAGCTCTCGAGCGTGCCGGTGACGACGTACGTCGAGCCCGTGAGCGGGCCTTCGACCGGCCTGTCCTCCTCGCCGATCTCGAAGCGGAGGCCGAGCTCGCGCAGCTCGGCGACGAGCCGGCGGTTGTCGTCGTCGCGGAACCACTCGACGAGCGCTTCTGCGCGCTCCGGACCGATGCCTTCCGCCTCGACGAGCTCCTCCTGCGTCGCTCTCAGCAGCCCGTCGACGTTTCCGAAGTGGCGCGCCAGGTTCTGCGCCGTCACCCAGCCGACGTCAGGGATGTTCAGCCCGAAGAGCACGCGCGAGAACGGAATCGCCTTCGACGCCGCGATCGCCTCGACCGCGTTGCGCGCACTGATCTCGGCAAAGCCTTCGACCTCCATCAGCTGCTCCGCAGTCAGCCGGTACAGCTCGGGGATCGAGCGAACGAGCCCGAGGTCCCACAGCCGCCAGACCGTCTGCTCGCCGACCCCGTCGATGTCGGCGGCGGCCATCACCCAGTTGTTCAGCGACTCGAGGCCACGCGACGGGCACGCGCGGTTCGGGCAGCGATGCATCGCCTCGCCCTCGGGCTTGACGACCTTTGTCCCGCACAGCGGGCACTTTTCGGGCATCGCGAACGGCTTCGTGCCGCGGCGGTGCCTGCCGGCTGGACCGACGATCTGCGGGATGACGTCGCCGGCGCGCTGGACGATCACGTCGTCGCCCTCGCGAATCTCCTTGCGGTTGATGTCCTCCTCGTTGTGCAGCGTCGCGCGCGAGATCGTCACGCCGCCGACCTCGACCGGCTCGAGAATCGCCCACGGATTGAGCGCGCCTGTTCGGCCGACGCGGATTGCGATCTTGTTCAGGCGCGTCGTCGCGGTCATCGGCGCCCACTTGAACGCGCGCGCCCAGCGCGGCCGTTCGTGCAACGCACCGAGGCGCGCCTGCTGGTCGAAGGAGTCGACCTTGATGACGATGCCGTCGATCTCGTAGTCGAGCTCGGTGCGCCGCAGCTCCCACTCGCGCACCTTCTCTGCGACGTCGCCGATCGATTCGAGGCGCTCGACAAACGGGTTCGTCGGGAAGCCCGCCTCGCGCAGCCACGCGAGCGTCGCGGAGTGCGTCGTCAGCTGGTCGAGCCCCTCGCGGTACCCGGTTCCGTACACCCAGATGGAGAGCGGCCTGGCGGCGGTGATCGTCGAGTCCTTCTGCCTGAGCGAGCCGGCCGACGCGTTGCGCGGATTCGGCCACGTCGCCTTCCCTTCCGCTGCGAGCTGTTCGTTCGCCGCGCGAAAGCCCGACAGCGGCATGTACACCTCGCCGCGCACCTCGACCTGCGCGGGCGGATTGCCGTCGCGCATCTGCAGCGGGATGGCCCGGATCGTCCGAAGGTTCGGCGTGACATCTTCGCCCTGCACGCCGTCGCCGCGCGTCGCGCCGCGCACGAACGTCCCCTGCTCGTACAAAAGGTTGATCGCGGAGCCGTCGACCTTCGGCTCGACGACGTACACGATCGGCTCGTCGTCGCCGAGCCGCTTGCGCATGTCGTCCTCCCACTTCTGCAGCGCCTCGTCGGTCGTCACCTTGTCGAGGGAACCCATCGGCGCGAGGTGGCGCACCTTCTGGAACTTGTTGGACAGCGGCGCACCGACGCGCTGCGTGGGCGAGTCGAGCGTGACGAGCTCTGGGTGCTCGTCCTCGATCGCGGCGAGCTCGTCGTACAGCGTGTCGTACGCCGAGTCCTCCATGATCGGCGCATCCTCGACGTGGTAGGCGATGAGCGCGCGGTTCAGCAGCTCGCGTAGCTCCGCCGCACGCTTCGCAGCACTAGAGGACGGCAAGCAGCTCCTCCGCGCTGTCGACGATCGCATCCGGCTCGACCGCCTCGAGCTTCGCGCGGTCGTGGATGCCGCCCCACGTGACGGCGACCGCGTGCATGCCGGCCGCCTTCGCCGCGAGCACGTCGAACGGCGAGTCGCCGACGTATGCGGTCTCGTCAGGGTCCGCGTGCATGCGCTCCGCGGCAAGCAGCAGCGGCTCGGGATCCGGCTTGTGCCGTTCCGTTTCGTCGCCGCCGACGACCGTCTCGAAGAGATGGCCGAGCGGCACATTCAGGAACGCGAGCTCGACGGTCGAGCGACGCTTTGCGGTGACGACCCCGAGCCGGCGCCCCTCGTCCTTCAGCCGCACGAGAACGTCGTCCATCCCCGCGCACGAGACGAGCTCGTCGTGCAGTGGCTCGTTGTGCGCGCGATAGACGCGAACGAGCTCCTCGACGTGATCGGCCGAGAGCGCGGCGAACTGCGCCTCGAGCCCCGGCCCGCCGACGGCCTGCATGAGCTCGTCGTCCCGGAATTCGCGCCCGAGCACCTCGCGCGTCGCGTGGCGCATCGAGGCGAGGATGATCGCCCCGGAGTCGACGACGGTGCCGTCGAGATCGAAGAGAACGACGGGGAAGCGGGCCATGGTGCGATGGTATCGGCGTGCCAGGCGTCTCAGACTTCGACTACCTCGTCGTTCCGCACACGCACTGGGACCGCGAGTGGTACGTCCCGTTCGAGGTCTTCCGCCTTCGTCTCGGCACGGTCGTCGACGCCGTGCTCGACGTCCTCGAGCGGGACGAGACGTTCACGTCGTTCACGCTCGACGGCCAGTCGATCGTGCTCGAGGACTACGTCGAGCTGCGGCCGGAGCAGGAAGAGCGCCTGCGCGCGCTGCTCGCCGCCGGCAGGCTCGAAGCAGGACCGTCGTACGTGCTGCCCGACGAGATCCTCGTCGGCGGCGAATCGCTCGTGCGCAACCTCCTACTCGGCCGCCGTGTCTGCCGTCGCTTCGGCGTCGAGCCGTCGACGGCCGGCTATCACCCCGACAGCTTCGGACACCCGGCGCAGATGCCGCAGATCCTCGCGGGCTTCGGCATCGAGACGTTCCTCTTCTCGCGCGGTCTCGGCGATCTCGACGTGAGGTTTCGTTGGCGCGCGGGCGACGCCGAGGTCGTCGCGTGCCAGTTCCTCCCGCATTACGACAACTTCGCCCGGCTCGTCGACGCCGACGAGGCGGCGGAGCGCGTCGAGGCGATCGTCGACCGCTTCGGGGACGTCGCCGACAGCACGATGGTGCTCGCAAACGGCTCCGACCATCTCCCGATCCAGCCGCAGCTGCCGGAAATCTGCCGCGAACTCGAGCAACGGTACGCCACGCGCTTCCGCATCGGCCGCTACTCCGAGTTCACGCCGACGGATGACGGCCTGTCGTCGTACGAGGGAGAGCTCGTCGGCAGCCGATTGCAGAACCTCCTGCGCGGCGTCAACTCGGCGCGCATGTACCTGAAGCAGGCGAACGAAGCCGCGGAGCGCCGGCTGCTCGGCGTCGAGACGGTCGCCGCCCTCCGGACGCTTCACGACGGCACGCAGTTCCCTTCGGCGAACGTGCGCCTCGCGTGGCGCGACCTGCTGCGCAACCATCCGCACGACTCGATCTGCGGCTGCTCGTGCGACGAAGTGCATCGCGACATGCTCGTGCGCTACGAGCAGCTCGGCCGCACGCTCGAGCAGCTCGAGCGCGACGTGCTCGGCGTCGGCGGCGCGCTCGTCAATCCGCTGCCGTTCGAACGGCGGGGGCTCGCGGGATTCGAGGCACGACGTATCGAGACGGCAGCGGCGACCGCAGAGGCACCGGAGCTCGAGCTGTGGTTCGAGGATGAACCGGACCTCGGCGACCTGTACACGTTCTGCCCCGGCGGCGAGGTCCGACGTGCTGATCTTGTCGACAAGCGTGTTGTCGACGACGCGGTCGTGCTCGACCACGAGCTGCCCGGCGTGCACATCGTCACCGAGGCGCGCACGGTCGGCGACCGCATCGAGCTGCGCACGACGGTCGTGAACGAGGCTGAGGACCACCGCCTGCGCGTCGTCATCCCGGGCGCCGGCGACGAGGTGCGCGCCGAGAGTCAGTTCGCGGTCGTGCGCCGTCCGCTCGTGCCGCCGAAGCCGCGGACGCCCTGGGTCGAGCCGCCGGTCGCGACCGCGCACACGCTCGGCGCCGTCGCGCTCGGCCCGCTCGCGCTCCTGACGAAGGGTCTGCCCGAGTACGAGGCAAGCCCCGACGGGCTCCGGCTCACGCTCTTGCGCTGTGTCGGCACGATCTCGCGGCCCGCCGGAATGGCGACGCGACCGGTCGCCGCCGGGCCTGACATCCCGACGCCCGACGGCCAGTGCCGCGGAACGCATGTCTTCGAGTACGCGATCCGCTTCGACGCCGATCGGCTCTCGAACGCGGCGCTCGTGCGCGCCCGCCAGGACTACGTCACGGACTTCCTCGTCGGCGACCCCTTCGAACCGCCGTTCGCGATCGAGGGCGATGTCGTGTTCAGCTGCCTCAAGGGCGCCGAGCGCGACAACGGAATCGTTCTGCGCGTGTTCAATCCGAATCCTGCGCCGGAACACATCGAGATCCGGGGCGTCGATGTCCGGCGCATCCGGCTCGACGAGGAGGCGGATGCGGACGACAGCTTCGAGCTCGGGCCGCAGCAGATCGCGACCTTCCTCCTTCAGTAACGAACCGAGACGAGGTAGAGGCCCCAGGGCGGCGCAGTCGGCCCGGCGTCCGCGCGGTCGGCTCCGGCAAGGAGCGGCCCGAGCTCCGGACCGTCGACCATCGTCCCGACGAGCGTGCGCACCATGTGCCGCAAGAAGCTGTCGGCGGTGATCTCGAAGTCGAGATGGTCGCCGCGGCGGATCCATCCTGCGCGCTCGACGATGCGAACGAACGAGTCGTGCTGCGTCTCGGTCGGCGTGAACGCGCGGAAGTCGTGCTCGCCTGGGAGGAGCGCCTCCGCGGCTCTGAGTCGCTCCTCGTCGAGCGAGCGCGGAATCCACCAGCTCCGCCGCCGCTCGAACGGTGACGGCAGGCGGCGGTTGAAGATGCGGTAGCGATAGCTCCGCGAGCGCGCAGAGAAACGCGCATGAAAGTCAGGGGCGACTTCCTCGGCGGCGGCGATCGAGATCTCGTCCGGCAGGCGCGTGTTCAGCGCCTCGGCCGCGCTCGCGACCGGCGGGCCGCCCTCGACGTCGACGGAGGCGACGTTCGCGAGCGCGTGGACGCCCGTGTCGGTGCGGCCGGCGACAGCGAGGTTGTCGAACGAGCAGAACGTCGCG
The DNA here is from genome assembly GCA_035703805.1 of Gaiellaceae bacterium. Classification (GTDB taxonomy): domain Bacteria; phylum Actinomycetota; class Thermoleophilia; order Gaiellales; family Gaiellaceae; genus Palsa-739. Next base: position 8,879 of record DASSXM010000024.1, read on the forward strand.
CCGAGCGCGTCGCGCAACGCGCTTTCGACGGTCGCCTGGCCGGGCTGGGCCGCCCAGCCGCGGAAGGGCGTGCCGTCGTACTCGATCGTCAGTCTGATGCGCACGTCAGGCGCTCCTGACTCCATTTGTCAGGACTGCCTGATGCTCTAGTAGCTTGCACATGAGAGGATACACTCTAAACGGATGACCGACGACGAGCACGCATTCCTTCTCCAGAAGGTCCAGCCGGCCATGGTCGGACTCATCGACGGCTCGCTCTCCACGCTCGCGCCGATCTTCGCGATCGCGCTGCACACGCACAAGCCGATCGACGCGTTCGTCGCCGGCATCGCGACCGCGATCGGCGCCGGCATCAGCATGGCGTTCTCGGAGGGCCTCTCCGACACCGGTCAGGAGACCGGCCGCGGCAACCCGGCGATCCGCGGTTCGATCACCGGTGCCGGGACGTTCATCGGCGGCATCCTGCACACGCTGCCGTTCCTCATCCCGAGTTACCACACCGCAATCATCGCCGCGATCGTCGTCGTCGGCTTCGAGCTCGTTGCGCTTGCATACCTGCGCTACCGCTTCTTCGCGGTGAGCTTCGGACGCGCGCTCGCCACGGTCACGCTCGGCGGCGTTCTCATCGCTGCGGTCAGCGCAGCAGTCGGTAGCGCTTAGGGCTGGTAGTCGACGAGCTCGAGGTAGACGGTCTCGGCGCCGTCGCCGAAGCGGTGCCCGATCTTGACGATGCGGGAGTAGCCGCCCGGGCGATCGGCCATGCGCGGGCCGATCTCGGAAAAGAGCTTGTGCACGATCTCCTGCGACCGAAGCTCGGCGAGCGCCTGCCGGCGCGCATGCAGGTCGCCGCGGCGGCCGAGCGTGATCATCTTCTCGGCAAGCGGCTTCACCGCCTTCGCCTTCGCTTCGGTCGTCCGGATCCGCTCGTGCTCGATCAGCGAGCACGTGAGGTTCGCGTACAGCGCCTTGCGATGGGCGGAGTCCCGCCCGAGCTTCTTGCCTGTACGCGCGTGCCTCACGTCGTTACTCCGCAACCACCGGGTTGCTGCCGCCGTTGTCGCCGCGCAGCGTCAGACCGTGCTGACCGAGCGTCTCCTTCACCTCTTCGATCGACTTCTTGCCGAAGTTCGGGATGGCAGCCAGCTCGTTCTCGGTCTTCATGACGAGATCGCCGATCGTCTCGATGCCGACGCGCTTGAGGCAGTTGTACGAGCGGACGCCGAGCTCGAGCTCCTCGATCGGGAAGTTCTCCATCCCGTGCGCGAGCGCTGCCTCGGGGCCGATGCCGTCGCCGGCAACAACCGCCGTCTCGCCGAAGCCCTCCATCTTTTCGATGTCGGTGAAGATTGCCAACTGGCGGATGAGGATCTCGGCCGCCTCGCCCAGCGCTTCCTTCGGATCGACGGAGCCGTCGGTCGTGATATCGAGCGTGAGCTTGTCGTAGTCGGTGCGCTGACCAACGCGCGCGGCCTCGACCGCGTACGAGACGCGGCGCACCGGCGAGAAGATCGAGTCGATCGGAATGACGCCGATCGTGTGCTGAAGCCCGCGGTTCAGCTCGGCCGGGTTGTAGCCGCGGCCGCGGCCGATCGTGAGCGTCATCTCGAGACGGCCACGGTCGGCGAGGTTCGCGATCTCGAGCTCCGGGTTGAGCAGCTCGAGCTCGGCGGGCGCCTCGATGTCTCCTGCGGTGACGACGCCGGGGCCCTTCTTCGCGATGTGCACCTCGACCTCGGGCGAATCGCCGTGCAGGCGAGCGATGAGGTTCTTCAGGTTGAGGACGATGTCGGTGACGTCCTCGCGGACGCCCGGCAGCGTCGTGAACTCGTGCGCCGTGCCCTCGACCTTGACCGAGGTGACAGCAGCGCCCTCGAGGGACGAGAGCAGCACGCGGCGCAGCGAGTTGCCGAAGGTGTGACCGAAGCCGCGGTCGAGCGGCTCGATGACGAAGACGCCGCGATGCTCGTCCACCTCTTCGTGAACGATGCGCGGAATCTGGAAATCTGCTTGACGTACGGCCATTGGTCCTTTCGTGTTCTTTGGGACGATTGCCTTGTAACTAAGACGCGTAGCGTTTTACTTGGAGTAGAGCTCGACGATGAGCTGTTCTTGGACGGGCGTGTCGATCTCGGCGCGCTCGGGCTGCTTCAGCACCTTGCCGGTGAGCCCATCGTGGTCGGCCTGCAGCCACGGTGCGACGGTGGACACGAGATCGGTTGCGTCACGGATGATCTGCTGTGCGGACGAGCTGGCCGCGACGGTGACGACGTCGTCCGGCCGAACCTGGTAGCTCGGGATGTTCACGCGGCGGCCGTTCACCTGGAAGTGGCCGTGGCGGACGAGCTGGCGCGCCTGCGCGCGCGACGCCGCGAAGCCGAGGCGGTACACGACGTTGTCGAGCCGCGTCTCGAGCATGCGCAGCAGCTCCTCGCCGGTGACGCCGGCGCGGCGCGAAGCCTTCTCGTAGTAGTTACGGAACTGCTTCTCGAGCAGACCGTAGTAGCGGCGCGCCTTCTGCTTCTCGCGCAGCTGCATGAGGTACTCGCTCTGCTTGATGCGGCCACGGCCGTGCTCGCCCGGCGGATACGAGCGGCGCTCGATTGCGCACTTCTCCGTCAGGCAGCGCTCGCCCTTGAGGAACAGCTTCATGCCCTCGCGGCGACAGACGCGGCACTTGGGCCCGAGATCGCGTGCCATTAGACGCGCCTCCGCTTGCGCGGGCGGACGCCGTTGTGCGCCTGCGGTGTGACGTCCTTGACGGAGAGGATCTCTAGGCCGGCGGCCTGGAGCGAGCGGATGGCCGTCTCGCGACCGGAGCCCGGTCCCTTGACGAAGACCTCGACCTTCTGCAGGCCGTGCTCCATCCCCTTACGTGCGCAGGCGTCGGCGGTCACTTGCGCGGCGAACGGCGTCGACTTGCGCGAGCCCTTGAAGCCGGCGGACCCGGCGGACTCCCACGCGATGACGTTCCCGTCCTTGTCGGTGAGCGCGACGATCGTGTTGTTGAAGCTCGTCTTGATGTGCGCCTGCCCGATGGCGATGTTCTTGCGGACGCGCCGACGGGTGCGACCGCGGGTCGCGGCCTGTCTCCGGGGAGGTGCCATTAGGTCTTCGCTACGACTTTCTTGCCGCGCCCGACGGTCTTCTTCGGGCCCTTGCGCGTGCGCGCGTTCGTCTTCGTGCGCTGGCCGTTGACGGGCAGGCCGCGGCGGTGACGGACGCCGCGATAGGCGCCGATCTCGGAGAGCCGCTTGATCGCCTGCTGGCGGTCGCGCCGAAGGTCACCCTCGACCTCGAGCTCTCCGTCGATGTACGCACGGAGCTTCGTCACTTCGTCGTCGGTGAGGTCCTTGATCTTCGTGTCGGGAGAGAGGCCGAGCGCGGCCGCGACCTTGCGCGCCGTCGGCTGGCCGATCCCGTAGATGTACGTGAGCCCGATCTCGAGCCGCTTTTGGTTCGGCAGGTTGACCCCGGCGATACGCGCCATTACCCCTGCCTCTGCTTGTGACGGGGATTGGAGCAGATGACCATGGTCGTGCCGTGCCGCTTGATCACGCGGCAGCGCTCACACATGGGCTTGACGGATGCACGGACTTTCATCTCAGCGGTGCCTATAGGTGATTCGACCGCGGTTGAGGTCATACGGGCTCAACTCCACGTTGACCTTGTCGCCCGGAAGGATGCGGATGTAGTGCTTGCGCATCTTTCCGGAGATGGTCGCGAGAACGGAGTGGCCGGAGTCGAGCTTCACCCGGAACATCGTGCTCGGGAGGGCCTCGACGACCTCGCCTTCAACCTCGATCTTCTCTTCCTTGGTAGGCATTTCCTTTCGGGTCAGAGGAATGCGCGCGCACGGCGAGAGCCGGCGCGCGGCGGAGGGTCATCGTAGCAAAGCGGCTCCGGCTTTCGTGAGGATTCTGGGGCCTTCAGAGGTGATTGCGACCGTGTGCTCGAAGTGGGCCGCGAGCGACCCGTCGCTGGCCGAAATCGACCATTCGTCGTCGTGAACGTAGACCTCCGGGCCGCCTGCCGTGATCATCGGCTCGATCGCGAGGGTCATCCCCTCCTGGAGCACCGGGCCGCGGCCGGGCGGGCCCCAGTTCGGGATCTGCGGGTCCTCGTGGTACGAGCGGCCGACCCCGTGGCCGACGAGGCTCTTGACGACGGAGAAGCCCGCGTCCTCCACCACCGTCTGGACGGCGTGCGAGATGTCGGAGAGGTGGTTGCCGGCGACGGCCTGCTCGATGCCGGCGGCGAGCGCGTCCTGGCAGACGTCGAGGAGGCGCTGCGCCTCGGGGTCGATGTCGCCGACCGGAAGCGTCACCGCGCTGTCCGCGACGAGCCCGTTCAACGTGACGCCGAGGTCGAGCGAGATGAGGTCGCCCTCCTGCGCGTGGTAGTCGCCGGGGATGCCGTGGACGACCATCGAGTTCGGCGAGATGCAAAGCGCGGCAGGGAAGCCGCGATACCCCTTCGACGTCGGCACGCCGCCGTTCGCCTCGATGTGCTCGTCCGCGATGCGGTCGAGCTCGCGCATCAAGATGCCCGGCTCGAGCCGCTCGGCGCAGAGCGCAAGCGTCTCCGCGACGAGCGCGCCCGCACGGGCCATGCCCTCGATCTCTTGCTTCGACTTGCGGATGATCACGCTCTCGCCTCCACGGCCGAGAGCGCTTCCTGGATCTCGTGGAACACCTCGCCGATCGAGCGGTCGGCGTGGATGCCGACGACGTTGCCGCGCGACGTGCGGTAGTACTCGACGAGCGGCGCCGTCTCGCGGTCGTACGTCTCGAGCCGACGCTGGATCGCCTCTGGCGTGTCGTCGGTGCGGTTCTCCTCCGCCGCGCGCTTCAGGAGACGCTCGAGCAGCTGCGTGCGGTCGGGAACCTGCAGCTCGAACACAACGTCGAGAGAGCGGGCGAGCTCGTTGAACAGCTCGTCGAGCGCCTCCGCTTGGGCGAGCGTACGCGGATAGCCATCGAGCACGACCCCCGGCAGCGAGTTCCCGCGGTCAAGGCGATCCCGCATGAGTGGGATCGTGATCTCGTCAGGGACGAGCGTCCCTGAGGCCAGCAATGGCTCGACCTGCTTCCCGAGGTCAGTGCCCCTCGCAATTGCTTCGCGGTACAGGTCGCCGCTCGAGATATGCGCGATCCCGTAGGTCGCGGCAAGCCTCTTCGCCTGGGTCCCTTTGCCGGATCCCTGCGGACCGAGCAGCAAGATGTTCATTGCTACCTGAGGAAGCCTTCGTAGTGCCGCATCATCATCTGCGATTCCATCTGGCGCATCGTGTCGAGCGCGACGCCGACGACGATCAGCACGGAAGTGCCGCCGAGGGCCCGCGAGGTCTGCTGCGAGAAGTGGAAGTACTTGATGAAGATGCTCGGCGCAACAGCGACCGACGCGAGGAACAGCGAGCCCGGAAGCGTCAGGCGCTGCAGCACGCGGTCGAGGTACGCCGCCGTCGGCGGCCCCGGACGGATGCCGGGGATGTAGCCGCCGTACTTGCGAAGGTTGTCGGCCTGGTCGACAGGGTTGAACTGGACCGACGTGTAGAAGTACGTGAAGACGATGATGAGCACGGCCTCCGTCGCGAGGTACGGCCAGCTCGAGAACTGGAAGTGCGCGGTGACGAAGCCGTTCCACTTCGGCACGAAGCTCGCGGCCGTCGACGGCAGCGCGAGCAGCGCGGCGGCGAAGATGACCGGGATGACGCCGGCCATGTTCACGCGCAGCGGCATGTAGGTCGAGCCGCCGGTTGTCTGCCGGTTGCCGAGTTGGCGTCGTGCGTACTGCACCGGAATGCGCCTCTGCCCTTCCTGCACGAACACGACTGCGACGACGACGGCGATCGCGACGATCGGGAAGAACAGGCGCTCGGTCGTCCCGCCGTTGATCCAGGCGCTGATGCCGGTCGGTGCGTACGCGAGGATCGACGCGAAGATGAGCAGCGAGATGCCGTTGCCGACGCCGCGCTTCGTGATCAGCTCGCCCATCCACATGAGCAGGACACAGCCGGCGGTGAGCGTCAGAACGATGATCACGAGCCGGCCGGAGTTCACGTTCGGGAGCGCGTTCTGGCGCTTGAAGAGGAACGCGTACCCCGTCGACTGCGCGGCGGCGAGCGCGACGGTCAGATAGCGCGTGTACTGCGTGATCTTGGCGTAGCCCGCCTCGCCTTCCTTCTGCAGCCGCTCCAGCGTCGGGACGACCGCCGTCATGAGCTGCAAGATGATCGACGCCGTGACGTACGGCATGATCCCGAGCGCGAAGAGCGAGAAGCGCGAAAGCGCCGAGCCCGAGAAGAGGTTGAGCAGGTTGAGGACGCCGCCGCCGCCCGCGCCGCTGAAATAGCTCGAGATCGCCTTCGGGTCGATGCCCGGTGCCGGGATCCACGAACCCAGGCGATATGCAGCAAGGATGGCCGCCGTGAAGAGCACGCGGCGGCGCAACTCGGGAACGCGCCACGCGTTGGCGAGCCAGGAGAACATCAGTCCTCGGTCGTCTCCTCCGTCGGCGGAGCTTCTGCTTCTGCAGTCTCTTCGGTTGCTTCCTCGGCGGCGGGCGCTGCCGGCTTCGCCTTGTGATGGCGCACCTTGTGCACCTTCGGCGCCCGCAGTACCTCGACGGTTCCGCCGGCCGCTTCGATTTTCTCGCGCGCGCTCTTCGAGATCGCATGCACGCGGACGACGAGTTTCTTCGACACCTCGCCGGTGCCGAGGAGCTTGACGTCGATCTTCGTGTTCTTGATGAGCTTCTTCTCGACGAGCGACTCGGGCGTCACTTCGTCGCCGGCGGCGAAGCGGTCGAGGTCGCGCACGTTGACCGGCACGGTCTCCGTGCGGAACGGACCGATCGGCATCGCGTCCGCCGACGTCGGGCCGCGCAGCTTGCCGATGCGCATGTAAATCGGCATCTGGCCGCCCTCGAAGCCGGCGCGCATCTTGTGCGAGCCAGAGCGCGACTTCTGGCCCTTGATCCCGCGGCCGGAGAACTTGCCCTTGCCCGAGCCAGGGCCGCGGCCGACGCGCTTGCGCGTGACGCGCTCCTGCGCGGGCTGGAGATTCGAGAGGTTGAGCTGCTTCGGCACTACTGCGCCTCGACCTTCACGAGATGGGCCACCTTCCGCAGCATGCCAGCGAGCACAGGGGTCTCGTCGTGCTCCGCGCTGCGGCCGATCTTGCCGAGGCCGAGCGCGCGCAGCGTGCCGCGATGCCGCTCGCTCTGGCCGATCTGGCTTCGAACCTGGGTGATCTTGACCTTCGCCACTTAGCTCTCGTCCTTCTTTCGGCGCAGGCCGCGGCGCTTCGGCTTCTCAACTTGCTCTTCAGACGCGGCCTCGGGCTCAGCGGCCGGCGGAGCCTCGGAGGCGGGAACCTCGGCGACCACGTCGCCTGCGCTACGCGCCTTAGTTACGGGCGCGACCTGGTCGCTGACTTTCTGCGTTCGCTTCGGCTTCTCCTCGGCGGGAGGCGGAGGCGCAGGGACCTTCGGCACGGCTACGGCCGAGAGCAAATCGTCGGCGATCGCCTGCTGGGTCGCGGCGAGCGCAGCCTCCGAAATCGGAAGCACTTCGTGGATCTGCTTGCCGCGGATCTGGGCGACGTCCTCGGGACGGCGCAGCTCCTTGAGCGCGGCGACGGTGGCCTTCGCCATGTTGATCGGGTTCGTCGTGCCGAGGCTCTTCGCGAGCACGTTGTGCACGCCGCCGAGCTCGAGCACGGCGCGAACGCCGCCGCCGGCGATGACGCCGGTGCCCTCGGAGGCCGGGCGCAGCATGACGCGCGCGGCGTCGAAGCGGCCGAGCACGGCGTGCGTGATCGTCGAGCCGTGCTTCGGCACGGTGAACATGTTCTTCTTCGCATCCTCGACGGCCTTGGTGATCGCGAGCGGAACCTCGCGCGCCTTGCCGTAGCCGACGCCGACACGGTCGACCTCGTCGCCGACGACGACGAGCGCGGTGAACGAGAACCGCCGGCCGCCCTTGACGACCTTCGCGACGCGGTTGATTTCGACCACGCGCTCCTTGAGCTCGCGTGTCTCTGTGTACTCGCCGATCGACATCAGAATTTGAGCCCTCCCTCGCGCGCACCGTCGGCGAGCGCCTTGACGCGTCCGTGATACAGGTAACCGGCGCGATCGAAGACGCAGGCCTTGATGCCGGCCTGCTTCGCCGCCGCCGCGAGCAGCTTGCCGACCTCGGCCGCCTGCTCCGTCTTGTCGCCCTTGAACGACTTCTTCACCGCGAGCCACGACGCGGCTGCAAGCGTGCGGCCGGCGACGTCGTCGACGAGCTGTGCGTCGATGCCGCGGTTGGAGCGGAAGACGACGAGGCGCGGCCGCTCGGCCGTGCCGCGCACCTTGTCGCGGCCGCGCTTGTGGCGGCGCGCGCGTGCATCGCGAACGGTCAGGCTAGGCATCCTGAGCCTCCTCGCTCGTCGCGAAGGCCGGCTTCGCCGGCCGAAAGCGATGCGTGACCAGGAGTCTCAGGCACGCTTGCCCACCTTTCTCCTGACGTACTCGCCCTCGTAGCGAATGCCCTTGCCCTTGTACGGCTCGGGCGGGCGCACCTTGCGAATCTCCGCGGCGGTCTGGCCGACCTGCTGCTTGTCCGTGCCCTTGACAACGACCTGCGTCGGCGTCGGCACGTCGAAGCTGACGCCGCTGCGCGGCTTGATCGTCACCGGATGCGAATAGCCGACCTGCAGCTCGAGGTCTGTGCCCTTGAGCGCAGCGCGATAGCCGACGCCCTGGATCTCCAGGCGCTTCTCGAAGCCCTTTGTGACCCCGTCCACCATGTTCGCGATGAGCGTCCGCGTCAGTCCGTGCAGCGCGCGATCGTCGCCGCGCTCGGTCGGGCGCGAAACGACGACGGTGTCGTCCTGATGCTCGATCTTCATCCGCAGCGGCACCTGTTGCTGCAGCGTGCCGAGTGGACCGGCGACCGAAACGCGGCCAGGGTCGAGCGACACGGTCACGCCGCTCGGGATCTGGATGGGCTGTCTACCAATTCGGCTCATGCACGCCCCTCGCCGGCGCCGGCTCCCGCCGGGCAGAGCCCGGCTACGCCGACGCCTGACGCCGCTCGCTGCAGGATGCTGCGCTCGCGACGCTCGGTCGTACTCGACGTACTGCCCTTCGCGTCGCTCGCTTGCCTCCCTTGCGAGCGACGCCCGATGGGCGCGCATGTTGCTGTGGTTGTTTTCGAGAGTCTCATTTGGCTCACCAGATGAAGCAGACGACCTCGCCGCCGATCCCGCGCTCCTGCGCGGTCCGGCTCGTCACGAGACCCGAGGACGTGGACAAGATTGCGACGCCCATCCCGCCCAGCACGCGCGGCAATCGTTCCTTCCGCGCGTAGACCCTGCGGCCCGGCTTCGACACGCGCTTCAGGCCGGAGATGACCCGCTCGCGGTTTCGTCCGAACTTGAGATCGACAACCAGGGTATCGAAGGATTCCCCCTTCTCGACGTGATAGTCCCGGATGTAGCCCTCCTCCTTCAGGAGGCGCGCGATCTCGACCTTCATCTTCGAGCTCGGCATCGCGGCACGGTCCTGCAGCGCCTTGTTGGCGTTGCGGATGCGCGTGAGCATGTCTGCGACAGGATCAGTTAGCACGTGATCACCAGCTCGATTTCGTCATGCCCGGCACCGCGCCCTGATGCGCAAGCTCGCGCAGGCAGATGCGGCAGAGGCCGAACTTCTTGAAGACCGCGCGGGGACGTCCGCAGCGGTTGCAGCGCGTGTAGGCGCGGACCTTGTACTTCGAAGGCCGCTTCTGCTTCACGACAAGACTCGTTTTTGCCACCTACTGGTCCCTCCTCTGCCCTTCGGCGCTGAACGGCAGGCCGAGTGCCTGCAAGAGCGCGCGGGCGTGATCGTCGGACTCGGCGCTGGTCGTGATCGTCACGTCGAGTCCGCGAACCTGCTGGATGTCGTCGTAGTTGATCTCGGGGAAGATGATCTGCTCGCGAATGCCGATCGAGTAGTTGCCGCGACCGTCGAACGAGTCCGGGTTGAGACCGCGGAAGTCGCGGATGCGCGGCAGCGCGATCGCGACGAGCCGGTCCAGGAACTCGTACATACGCGCGCCGCGGAGCGTGACCTTCGCGCCGACGGGCATGCCCTCGCGGATCTTGAACTGCGCGATCGACTTGCGGGCCTTGCGCACCTGTGCGCGCTGACCGGCGATCGTCGTCAGCTCCTCGATCGCGGCGTCGAGCTGCTTCGCGTCCGTCTTCGCCTCGCCCACGCCCATGTTCAGCGTGATCTTCTGGATGCGCGGGACCTGCATCACGGTGGCCAGGCCGAGCTCTTCCTTCAGCTGCCGGCGAAGGAAGCGCTCGTACTGCTCTTTGAGACGTGGGGTATAGGTGTCGGTCGCGGTCGCCATTACTGCTTGTCGATCTCCTGGCCGCAGTCGGGGTGCTTGCACACCCGGACGCGGATCGTGTTGTCCTTGACGGTCTTCAACACCGTGCCGACGCGCGTCGGGCGCTTGCACGTCGGGCACACGACCATGACGTTCGAGATTGGCAGCGGCGCGGACTGTTCGATGCGGCCGCCGGGAATGATCGTCTGGCCGCCCATCCGGTTGGCGTTCTGAATCGGGCGCGGGCGTTGATGCTTCACGATCATGTTGAGGTTCTCGACGAGCACGCGGCCCGAGCGCGGGGACGCCTCGATGACGCGTCCGCGCTTGCCGCGGTCCTTGCCCTTCATGACCTCGACCGTGTCGTCCTTCCTGATCTTGAGCGTCTGAGACATCTAGAGAACCTCCGGGGCGAGCGACACGATCTTCATGAAGTTCTTCTCGCGCAGCTCGCGCGCGACCGGCCCGAAGATGCGCGTGCCGCGCGGGTTGCGCTGGTTGTCGATGATCACGGCCGCGTTCTCGTCAAACGCGATCGTCGTCCCGTCGTTCCGCCCGAACGGCTTGCGCGTGCGCACGACGACCGCGCGCACGACTTCACCCTTCTTGACAGCGCCTTGCGGCGTCGCGGTCTTGACCGTGCCGACGATGATGTCGCCGACACGCGCGTAGCGGCGGTGATGGCCGCCGACGACGCGGATGCAGAGCAGCTCGCGCGCACCGGTGTTGTCGGCGACGCGCAGACGGGACTCCTGCTGAATCACTTTGCGACCTCCAACACTTCCGCGAGGCGCCAGTGCTTCGTCTTCGACAACGGTCGCGTCTCGACGATACGGACGACGTCGCCGACGTTCGCGGCGTTCTGCTCGTCGTGCGCGTGGAACTTCACCGAGCGGCGAACGACCTTCTTGTACTTCGGGTGCGACTTGATCACGTCGACCTTGACGACGATCGTCTTGTCCATCGTGCTCGAGACGACGACGCCACGGCGCTCCTGACGTCGGCCGCGCACGTTTTCGGGCTTCGGCAGGCGGACGATCGGCTTGCGCTCGGTCGCGGGCGTGTAGATGCGGCGCCCCTTCTTCGGGCGCTCGGCGCGCGGAAGACGCTTCCGCTTCTTCTTCGGCTGCGACTGCGGCGCAGGCTCGGCCGGTGCTTCCGGCACCTCGGCAGCAGCCGCAGGCTCAGGAGAGTCGGCGACCAGGTCGCCGCCTTCCGGCTCTTCGACCACGTCCGTCGCCTCTTCTGCGACCTGGTCGCTGTCTGGAGTCGTCTCTTCGATGTTGTTCTCGTCAGCCATCTCTCTACTTCCCGTTTGCCTTCGCGGCCTCGCGCTCGGTCACGACCGTGAGGATCCGCGCGATCTCGCGCTTCGTCAGTTTCAGCCGCGCGGAGTTCTCGAGCGCGCCGGTGACCGACTGGAAACGCAGGTTGAACAATTCCTGGCGGCGCTCGGACAGCCGGTGATCCAGCTCGTCGTCCGTCAGCTCGCGCAACTCGCTCGGCCTAGTCAAAGAGCTCAGCCTCCCGCTTCACGACTTTCGAGGGAACCGACAGCTTCTGGCCCGCGAGCGTCAGCGCTTCCTTCGCGAGCGACTCGGGCACACCCGCAAGCTCGAACATCACGCGCCCGGGCTTGATCACTGCGACCCAACCCTCGGGCGAGCCCTTGCCCGAGCCCATGCGGGTCTCGGCCGGCTTCTTCGTGTAGCTCTTGTCGGGAAAGACGTTGATCCAGACCTTGCCGCCGCGCTTGATCTTGCGCGTCATCGCGATGCGGGCAGCCTCGATCTGGCGGTTTGTGATCCAACCGCGGTCCATCGCCTTCAGCCCGTAGTCGCCGAACTGCACGGTCGTCTGGCCCTTCGCGTACCCGGCGCGGCGGCCACGGTGCTGCTTGCGGAACTTCGTCTTCTTGGGGAGAAGCATGGGCTAGCTCTCCTCCTTCGGCTTCGGCTTCGCGCGCGGCTTGGGCTTCGGCTTCGGCTTCGCCGCGGTCGGCTCGGCAGGAGCCTCCGGCGCCGGAACGTCTGCGACCTGGTCGCTTGCAACGACCAAGTCGCTGCCTGTGGTTTCTTCCACCTTGGGCTCTTCTGTTTGACGCGCGCGCGAGGACGCGGGCTTCGAGCCCGGCGCGGGACCGCGGCGGCTGCCGGGGCGGCCGCTGCCTGCACCGCTCGGGCGCCGGCGGCCGGGACGAACCGGGCCGAGGCCTTCGCGGTCCGGGCCGCGCTGGCGCGCGCTCTCGCGCGAGGCGCCGAGACCCTCGGTCGCACCGCCGCGACGACGGCGTGCGTCCTGGTCGCCGAGGCGCGTGTCACCGGTGGTGACGCCCTCGTAACCCTCGGGCATGATCTCGCCCTTGTTGATCCAGACCTTGACGCCGATGCGGCCGTACGTCGTCTTCGCCTCCACGAATCCGTAGTCGATGTCCGCGCGGATCGTGTGCAGCGGAACGCGGCCTTCGTTGTAGGTCTCGCGCCGGCTCATCTCGCCGCCGCCGAGGCGGCCCGAGCACTGGATCTTCACGCCGGCCGCGCCAGAACGAATCGCGGAGGCGAGCGCGCGCTTCATCGCGCGGCGGAACGCGACGCGGTTCGAGAGCTGCTCGGCGATCGACTGCGCGACGAGCTTCGCGTCGAGCTCAGGACGCTTGATCTCGTTGATGTTGATGTGGACGTTCTTCTGCGTCAGCGCATGCAGCTCGCGACGCAGCGCGTCCACTTCGACACCGGACTTGCCGATGACGATGCCGGGGCGCGCGGTGTAGATGTCGACCGTGATCCGCTGCTTGTCCTTGCGGATCAGGATGTCGGACAGACCCGCGTGCGCGAGCTTCTTGTAGATGTGCTCGCGGATCTTGACGTCCTCCAGCAGGTACTGCGGGAACTCCTTCGTGCCCGTGTACCAGTTCGACTTCCAGTCGTGGATGACGCCGACGCGCAGGCCGCCGGGATGAATCTTCTGACCCACTACTCCTCCGTTTCCTCTGCAGACACTTCAACCTTCGGCTTGCGCGGCGCGCGCTTGGGCTTCTCAGCCTCTGCGCTACGCGCCTGAGTTACAGGGACCGCGGAAGGGTTTTGCGCGAGCTCGACCGTGATGTGGCAGCTGCGCTTCATGATCCGGCCGTAGCGCCCACGGGCGCGCGTGCGGCCGCGCTTGAGCGTCGGGCCTTCGTCCGCATATGCGGCGGCAATGGTGAGGTCGTCGCCGTTCCACTGCAGGTCAGGGCGCGACTCGGCGTTTGCGACCGCCGAGCGCAGCACCTTCTCGATGTCGCGCGCGACGGCACGCTTCGAAAAGGCGAGCACGGTCCGTGCCTCGGGTACCGAACGGCCGCGAATGAGGTCGGTGACGAGCCGCGCCTTGCGCGCGCTCGAGTGCACCCACTTCGCCTGGGCGCGCACGGTCTGCCGTTCCGCTTCCATCGTCGCCATCAGACCTTCCTCACCTTCGCCGCGCGGTCGCCGGAATGGCCGCGGAACGTCCGCGTCGGCGCGAACTCGCCGAGCTTGTGGCCAACCATCTGCTCGGAGATGAACACCGGCACGTGTTTGCGGCCGTCGTGGACCGCGATCGTGTGGCCGACCATCTCGGGGAAGACGGTCGACGACCGTGACCACGTGCGGATCATGTTCTTCTGGCCGGACTCGTTCATCTTCGTGATGCGGCCGAGCAGGCGCTCTTCGATGAACGGGCCTTTCTTCGAGCTACGACTCATTAGCGGCGACCCTCCTTCCCGCGGCGCCTTGCGCGCACGATCAACTTGTCGGATTCCTTGTGCTTCGTGCGCGTGCGCTTGCCGAGCGTCGGGACGCCCCACGGCGTGACCGGATGGCGGCCGCCCTTCGACTTGCCTTCGCCGCCGCCGTGCGGATGGTCGACCGGGTTCATGGCCGAGCCGCGCACCGATGGGCGCTTGCCGCGCCAGCGGCTGCGACCCGCCTTGCCGCCGGTGATGTTCTGGTGGTCGACGTTGCCGACCTGGCCGACGGTCGCGCGGCACGCGATCGGCACGCGGCGCATCTCGCCCGACGGAAGGCGCAGGACCGCGAAGCCCTGGTCCTTCGCGACGAGCTGGACGCCCGAGCCGGCCGAGCGCGCCATCTTCGCGCCGCCGCCCGGCTTCAGCTCCACGTTGTGCACGAGCGTGCCGGTGGGGATGTTCTCGAGCGGAAGTGCGTTGCCGATCTTGATGTCCGCGGCGGGACCGGACTCGACGGTCGCGCCGACGCGCAGCTGCGCGGGCGCGAGGATGTAGGCCTTCGCGCCGTCCGCGTAGTGCAACAGCGCGATGCGAGCGGAGCGATTCGGGTCGTACTCGATCGCCGCCACCTTCGCCGGGATGCCGTCCTTCTGGCGCTTGAAGTCGATGACGCGGTACAGACGCTTGTGACCGCCGCCCTGGTGGCGCGTCGTGATGCGGCCGTTGTTGTTGCGGCCGCCCTTCTTCGTCACCGGCGTCGTCAACGACTTCTCCGGCTTCGACTTCGTGATCTCCTCGAACGTCGAGACCGACATGAAGCGACGGCCCGGCGAGGTCGGCTTGTAGCGACGGACCGGCATTACAGCTGCGCTCCTTCGAAGATCTCGATCGAGTCGCCCTGCTTGAGCTCGACGATCGCTTTTTTCCAGCCGGGACGGACGCCTTTGATAAGGCCACGCCGCTTCGGCTTCGCCTGCACCTTGAGAATGTTCACGCTCACGACCGTGACCTCGAACAGCTGCTCGACGGCCTGGCGCACCTGTGTCTTGTGCGCATCCTTGTGCACCTTGAACGTGTACCGGTTCTGCGTGATCTGCTCGTAGCTCTTCTCCGAGATGACGGGGCGGATCAACACTTCGGCGGGGTGCAAGCTCATGAGGCCCTCCGCTGCAGCTCGTCGAGCGACGCCTGCGTGACGATGAGCGACTGCGCCCACACGATCGCGCCGACCTCGAGCTCGCTCGGCTCGAGCACGACGACGCGCGCAAGGTTGCGGAAACTCTTGACGACCGTCTCCTCGTCGGCGTTCGCGACGACGACGGTCGGCGCGTCCTTGCCCCAGTCGGCGAGGAGCTTCGCGGCCGAGCCCGTCGACGGCGCCTTGAACTTCGCCGGATCGAGCAGGCCGATCGTGCCCGCCTGCGCGTGATCGCTGAGCGCACTGCGCATCGCGGCCTTCACCGTCTTGCGGTTCACCTTCACGTCGAACTTTCGCGGCGACGGCGGGAACGCGACACCGCCGCCCGTGAACTGCGGCGCGCGGATCGTGCCGGCGCGTGCGCGGCCCGTGCCCTTCTGGCGCCACGGCTTCGAGCGGCCGCCGGAGACGAGCCCGCGGCTCTTCGCCGCACGCGTCCCCTGCCTGCGCTCGAGGCCTTCGGCCCGCACCGCCTCGTGGACGATGTGCGCGCGCACCTCGGCCCCGAAGATCGTCTTCTCGAGTGTGACTTCCTTCTTCGTTCCGCCGAGCACCGGTGCCTTCGGAGCCGCCATCAGACCTGCTCCCGCACTTCGACCAGGCCGTTCTTCGGACCGGGAACCGCGCCCTTCACGAGCAGGAGGTTCCGCTCCGTGTCGACGGAGTGGATCGTGAGCCCGACCTGCGTCGCGCGCTTCGCGCCCATCTGGCCGGCCATCTTCACGCCCTTGAAGACGCGGGACGGCGTCGCGGACGCACCGATCGAGCCCGGGGCGCGCACGTTGTGCGAACCGTGCGTGACCGGGCCGCGATGGAAGCGATGCCGCTTGATCGTGCCCTGGAACCCCTTGCCGATCGAGATGCCCGAGACCTTCACCTTGTCGCCGGGCTGGAAGATCTCGACGGTGACGTTCTCGCCTTGCACCGCTTCGGCGAAGTGCCCGCGGAACTCGACGAGATGGCGATACGCGTGGGCAACCCCGTTCTTCGCGAGATGCCCCCGCTCCGCCTTCGAGATCTTGCGCTCGGCAACCGGCTCGAACGCGAGCTGGATGCCCTCGTAGCCGTCGGCGTCCGGCGTGCGCACGGCGACGACCGGGCACGGGCCCGCCTCGATCACCGTGACCGGTGTCATGGCTCCGCTCTCCTCGTCGAACATCGAGGTCATGCCGAGCTTTCTGCCGACGAGGCCCTTCATCGCGACCACCGCCTGAGCAGATCGTGCTCGCAGCGCGACGAAAACCGAGCAGCGCAAGGACGCAGGGAGCGGGCGTAGCCATCGGCTACGGCCGCGACCGAGGACGCCGCGATGCGAAGGTTTGCAGGCGCGATGCGAGTGCGAGATGCGAAGAAGGTGGTCACTTAGAGCTTGATCTCGATGTCGACGCCGGCCGGGAGGTCGAGCCGCATGAGCGAGTCGACCGTCTTCGGCGTCGGCGAGTGGATGTCGATCAGCCGCTTGTGCGTCCGGATCTCGAAGTGCTCCCGCGAGTCCTTGTCCTTGAACGGGGACCGGATGACGCAGTACACGTTCTTCTCCGTCGGCAGCGGAACGGGACCGGTGATGGTGGCGCCGGTGCGCTGGGCCGTGTCCACGATGTCCTTCGCGGACTTGTCCACCTGCTGGTGGTCGTAGCCCTTCAGCCTGATGCGGATCTTCTGCTGTGGCACCGGCGCCGTCCCAACCTTCCTAGTTGATGATGTTCGTGACGACGCCCGCACCCACGGTGCGGCCGCCCTCGCGGATTGCGAACCGGAGACCCTGATCCATTGCGATCGGCTGGATCATCTCGATCTCCATGTTCGTGTTGTCGCCCGGCATGACCATCTCCTGGCCGTCCGGAAGCTTGATCGAGCCGGTCACGTCCGTCGTGCGGAAGTAGAACTGCGGCCGGTAGCCGTTGAAGAACGGCGTGTGGCGGCCACCCTCATCCTTGGACAGGACGTAGACCTCGGCGTTGAAGTGCGTGTGCGGGGTGATCGAGCCGGGGGTCGCGACGACCTGGCCGCGCTCGACGTCCTCGCGCTTGATGCCGCGCAGCAGTGCGCCTGCGTTGTCGCCGGCCTGCGCGTAATCGAGCGTCTTCTGGAACATCTCGAGCCCGGTGACAACCGTCTTCGTCACCTCGGGATGGATGCCGATGATCTCGACTTCCTTGCCGACCTCGATCTTGCCGCTGTCGATGCGGCCGGTCACGACGGTGCCGCGGCCGGTGATCGTGAAGACGTCCTCGATCGGCATCAGGAACGGCTTGTCGACGTCGCGGACCGGCTCCGGAATGTAGGAGTCGACCGCCTCCATCAGCTCGAGGATCTTCGGCGTCCACTCCGCGTCGCCCTCGAGCGCCTTGAGCGCCGAGACGTGCACGATCGGGATGTCGTCGCCGGGGAACTCGTACTTCGTCAGCAGCTCGCGGACCTCGAGCTCCACGAGCTCGAGCAGCTCGGGGTCGTCGACCATGTCGGCCTTGTTCAGCGCGACGACGATCGCGGGGACCTCGACCTGGCGTGCGAGCAGGATGTGCTCACGCGTCTGCGGCATCGGGCCGTCAGCCGCGGAGACCACGAGGATCGCGCCGTCCATCTGCGCGGCGCCCGTGATCATGTTCTTGATGTAGTCGGCGTGACCCGGGCAGTCGACGTGCGCGTAATGCCGGTTCGCCGTCTCGTACTCGACGTGCGCGGTGTTGATGGTGATGCCGCGCTGCCGCTCCTCGGGCGCCTTGTCGATCTCGTCGAACGACGTGACAGCGGTGCCGGTGCCCTGCTCTGCGAGCACCTTCGTGATGGCGGCCGTCAGCGTCGTCTTGCCGTGGTCGATGTGACCGATGGTGCCGACGTTGACGTGCGGCTTCGTGCGCTCGAACTTCTGCTTGGCCATGGGTGGCTCCCTGTGCTCCTTCCTAGTTTCCTGTTGACCCAGCGTCGCCGATGATTTCGGTCGCGATCGACTGGGGGACTTCCTCGTAGCGTGCGAACTGCATGGTGAAATCCGCGCGACCCTGCGTCATCGAACGCAGGTCGGTTGCGTATCCGAACATCTCCGACAGCGGCACGATCGCCGTGATGACCTGCGCGTTGCCGAGCGGGTTCATCGACTCGATGCGGCCGCGACGGCCGTTGAGGTTGCCCATGACGTCGCCGAGGTAGTCCTCGGGCGTCGTCACTTCGACGTCCATCACGGGCTCGAGCAACTTCGGCTTCGCGCGCTTCATCGCTTCCTTGAACGCCATCGAGCCGGCGATCTTGAACGCGCGCTCGCTCGAGTCGACGTCGTGGTACGACCCGTCGACGAGCTCGACCTTGATGTCGACGACCGGGTAGCCCGCGAGCACGCCCGAGTCCATCGCTTCCTTGATGCCGGCGTCGACCGCGGGGATGTACTCCTTCGGGATCTTGCCGCCGACGATCTTGTCGGTGAACTCGTAACCGCCGCCTGGCTCGTTCGGCGCCATGTTGATGATCGCGTCGCCGTACTGGCCGGAGCCGCCGGTCTGCCGCACGAAGCGGCCCTGGATCTTGTCGACCGGCTTGCCAATGGTCTCGCGGTAGGCGACCTGCGGGCGACCGACGTTCGCTTCGACGTTGAACTCGCGCTTGAGGCGGTCGACGATGATCTCGAGGTGCAGCTCGCCCATCCCTGCGATGAGCGTCTGCCCCGTCTCGTCATCGGTCGTCACGCGGAATGTCGGGTCTTCCTCGGAGAGGCGGGCGAGCCCGGCGCCGAGCTTGTCCTGGTCGGCCTTCGACTTCGGCTCGACGGCCACGGAGATGACCGGATCTGGGAACGTCATCGACTCGAGCACGATCGGCGCGTTCTCGACCGAGAGCGTGTCGCCCGTCGTCGTGTTCTTGAGGCCGACGCCCGCGGCGATCTCACCCGCGCCGATCTCATCGCGCTCCTCGCGGTGGTTCGCATGCATCTGGAGGATGCGGCCGATGCGCTCGGTCTTGCCCGTCGTCGTGTTGAGGACGCGGTCGCCGGCCTTGAGCTTGCCGGAGTAGACGCGGAAGTACGTGAGCTTGCCGACGTACGGGTCCGACATCACCTTGAACGCGAGCGCCGAGAACGGCTGGTCGAGCGACGGCAGCCGCTCTACGTCCTGGTTCGTCTTCGGATCGTGTCCGACCATCGGCGGGACGTCGAGCGGGCTCGGGAGATAGTCGACGACCGCGTCGAGCAGCGGCTGCACGCCCTTGTTCTTGAAGGCGGAGCCGAGCAGCACCGGCGTGATCTCGTCGGCGAGCGTGCCGGCGCGCACCGCGCGGCGAATCATGTCCGGCGTCACCGAGGATTCGTCCTCGATGTACGCCTCGAGCACCTCGTCGTCGAAATGCGAGATCGCGTCGATGAGCTGATGGTGGTACTCCTGCGCCTGCTCACGGAGCTCGACCGGAATCTCGGTCGTGTCGAACTGCTGGCCCAGGT
Organism: Gaiellaceae bacterium; assembly: GCA_035703805.1. Classification (GTDB taxonomy): domain Bacteria; phylum Actinomycetota; class Thermoleophilia; order Gaiellales; family Gaiellaceae; genus Palsa-739. Next base: position 28,584 of record DASSXM010000024.1, read on the forward strand.
CGTCCTTGTAGACGATCGCCTGCATCTCGACGAGGTCGACGACGCCGCGGAACCCATCCTCTGCGCCGATCGGAATCTGCACCGGCACCGGGTTCGCGCCCAGCCGGTCGCGCATCGACTGCACGGCGGCGAAGAAGTTCGCGCCGGTGCGGTCCATCTTGTTGATGAAGGCGATGCGCGGAACCTTGTACTTGTCGGCCTGGCGCCAGACGGTCTCGGACTGCGGCTGGACACCGGCGACGGAGTCGAAGACGGCGACCGCGCCGTCGAGGACGCGGAGGCTCCGCTCCACCTCGACGGTGAAGTCCACGTGCCCGGGCGTATCGATGATGTTGACGCGATGATCACGCCAGAACGCCGTCGTCGCCGCCGACGTGATCGTGATGCCCCGCTCCTGCTCCTGGGCCATCCAGTCCATCGTCGCGGCGCCCTCGTGCACCTCGCCCATCTTGTGGGTGCGGCCGGTGTAGTAGAGGATCCGCTCGGTCGTCGTCGTCTTGCCCGCGTCGATGTGGGCCATGATCCCGATGTTGCGGACGCGGTCGAGTGCGACGGGGGTTTCAGTCGTCGCCATCTCTACCACCTGTAGTGCGCGAAGGCCTTGTTGGCCTGCGCCATCCGGTAGACGTCGTCCTTGCGCTTGAACGCGCCGCCCTGCTGGTTCAGCGCGTCGAGAATCTCGTTGGCGAGCTTCGTGCTCATGCCCTTCTCGCGCCGCTCGCGCGCATACGTCACGAGCCAGCGCACGGCAAGCGTGCGCGCGCGGCGCTGCGGCACCTCGACTGGCACCTGGTAGTTCGCGCCACCGACACGGCGGCCTCGGACCTCGAGCACCGGCGTGACCGTCTTCACGGCCTGCTCGAGCACCTCGACCGGCGGGCGGCCGGTCTTCGTGCCCACGGTCTCGAGGGCTTCGTAGACGATCTGCTCGGCAACCGACTTCTTGCCGTCGAGCATGATCTTGTGAATGACTTGAGCGACGAGCTGCGAGTTGTAGACGGAGTCCGCCTCAACGGTGCGCGCCTGGACTTCTGCACGGCGCGGCATTACGAGCCCTTCTTCGCGCCGTACTTCGAGCGCGCCTGCTTGCGGTCGGCGACGCCGCCGGCGTCGAGCGCGGCGCGGATGATCTTGTAGCGGTAGCCCGGGAGGTCCTTCACGCGGCCACCGCGGACGAGCACGACCGAGTGCTCCTGCAGGTTATGGCCCTCGCCCGGGATGTACGCGTTGACCTCCTGGCCGTTCGTCAGCCGGACGCGCGCGACCTTCCGCAGAGCCGAGTTCGGCTTCTTCGGGGTGACCGTGGAAACGCGCGTGCAGACGCCCCGCTTCTGGGGAGATCCGGCCAGATGCGGCGTCTTTGTCTTGGCCTTGACCGTCTTGCGGCCATGGCGCACGAGTTGATTAACGGTCGGCATGCCTTAGTCGAGATCTGCTCCCTTCACAAAGAGACGGTCGGCGGGGCGGATTGCCCCTGCCAACCGGCCCGCGGCATGGTAGCGGAGGCCCTATAGGCCGTCAAACCTGTAACCAAGCCGAAATGAGCCATACTGCGGACCTCCGCCGGTCGTCAGGGTGAACCACGCTCTCATCGCCATCTCCGCAGGGCTCGGCGCCCTCTCGGTCGCGCTGTTCATCCTTCTGGCCGTCTCCGGCCGCCGGTCGAGCCGGAAGGCGGATTCGCGCGTCGAGAAGACGGTCCGGACGCTCGAAGTGCGGATGGAGGAGCTCGCGGACGAGCTCGCCGGCGCGGTCGAGCGGGCCGAGGAGGAGTCACGGCAGAGCCGGATCCTGGCCGACCTCGCGAGCTCGATCGACCTCGACGAGGTGCTCGCGCGAACGCTCGATGCCGCCGGCGCGCTTCCGGGCGTCGACGCGGCGATGGTGCGGCTCGAGACGGCCGACGGGCCGCCGACGGTCGCAACGCTGGGCCTGGCCGAGGAGGCGGCGCGCCATGCAGTCGCGGGGCCGCCGGATGGGAGCCCGGTGCGCTCGATCGAGATCGGCTACCGGTATGCCGACGGCGAGGGTGGATTGCTCCTGCACTCCGGCATCGCCGTGCCGCTGGCGGACGAGGCAGGACGTGTCGGTCATCTCACCGTGTTCACGCGCGATCCCGAGCGACGGTTCGGCGACGCCGACCTCGGCCGGCTCGAGGAGCTCGCGCAGCGGGCGGCCCCCGCGATCGAGAACGCGCGGCGCTTCCGAGAGGCGAGGCGGCTCGCCGACCTCGACGCGCTGACCGGTCTCCACAACCGCAGGTACTTCCACGAGACGCTCGCGCGGGAGGCGGCGCGCGCGCATCGCTACGCGCGCAAGCTCGCGCTCATCGTCTTCGACCTCGACGACTTCAAGGAGGTCAACGACCGCATCGGGCATCTCGCGGGCGACTCCGCGCTCGCGGAGGCGGCGGAGCGGCTGCGCACCGCAGTGCGCACCGCCGACGTTGCGTGTCGCGTCGGCGGCGACGAGTTCGCCGTCATCCTCCCGGAGTCCGGAATCGTCGACGGCGAGCAGCTCTTCGCGCGGATTCAGCGCGCGATCTCGACCGAGCCGGTCGGGCAGGCGGGGCGCATGCATCTTTCCGCCGGCGTTGCCGAGTTGAAGCCGGACGACGATTCGATCTCGCTCTTCGAGCGCGCCGACAACGCGCTCTACCGCGCGAAGGAAGCCGGCAAGGGCCGCGCCTTCTCCGCCGAAGAGCGGCGCGCGCTGTAACACCACCGCGAACTTCTCGTGACACCGCTAAATACGGGGACAGTCCCCGTTTTGGAAGTCGCGACGAATTGCTCGGCGCGCGCCCTCGCCATCTGAACTCGTCCTCGCCGCCGAGGAGAGCGAGACGAAGATAGGGACACTCCCCGGTTACGAGAGTGTCATGACTTCTTCTCGGCGATCAGCCGAGGCGGAGGAACGGCAGGTACGACGTGAGGTCGACAGCGGCGGGCTGCGGCAGGTCGTCGCGTGCGCAGATTGCATTGTTCAACGCGGTGCGCTGGAGCGCGACGGTCCAGTCCTCGAACGCCTGGCCGCGCGCGAACGCACGCAGGGCGGCGACGATCGCCGGTCGAACGTTGCCGAGCGGGACGGCGCCGAGCGACAGCGCATCGCGCAGCGGCTTGACGATGAATGTTCCGTCGCCCGTGCGCACGGTCGCCGCCTGGCCGGTCGGGAGCGAGAACAAGCGGTCCGGCGCGACCTGCCCGATCGCGAGGCCACGCGTCTTGCTGCCAAGCCATTGCGGCGCGGGCTTCGCCTGCACGAGGCGCACTTGGAGATCGGGGTACGACGCGTAGAACGCCTGCACATCCGCGTCCGACGGAGTCGCTGCAGGCAGTGATGCCTCGACCTTCGCGCGCCGCAACTGGTCGGCGAGGATCCCGCGCGCGATCGCAACCGTTGCGTTCGCGCGCGCGAGTGCTGCGACGTAGGCGCTGCGGCTGCCGCGGAAGCTCTGCAGGATGACCGCGCGTTCGGCTGCGAGCACATCGCTCGGCGCTACCGGCTCCTTCCCGCTCTCGATGAGCCGCTGGAACAGCGCGCTGTATGCCGTCTCACGGTCGCCGGTAAAGAGCTGCAGCTGCTGGATCGCATCGTTCGATAGCGCCTGCGTGCCGACGAGACACTGGATGCCAGGCGTGAGCACGCTCAGCTGGCCCTCGGTGCGCGACGTAACGAACGCCTTGCCGATCGCCTTCGGCGCGTCGCAGTACGAGAGTGACCGCACCCACAGCCACGCGCAGAGGGCATACGGCTTTGCGGGATCGGTCTCGGCGGCAGACCACTCCGGCCAGCCCCACGACCAGACCGAGGCGATTCCCGTCTCGGCCGCGACTTCGCTTGCCGCGAGCGCCTGCCACTTCACCACCTGGTACCACGCCGCATCCGGCTCCAGGCCGTTGCGGCCGCCGAATCCGTTCGTCGTCGAAAAGCTGAGCATGAGCCCGAGGCGGTTGGGCGCAATCCCAAGACCGGTGAAGTCCGCGACCGCCTGGCGATACGACGCGCGCAGCGCCCGGTTGCCGAGGATCGGTCCAAGGTTCCAGGTCTGCGTAGCCGGGACGTAGTCCTCGCGCACGAGCTCGGCCGACGCAGCAGCCTGCTGCCACCACACAGCCGCGTCGCCACCGGTGTACGGCCGCGCTGCGACGAGCAACACCGGATACGCGCCGAGCATCGCAAGGTTCTGCACGAACGCGAGCGCGTTCTGCCGGTACTGCGCATTGTTCGCCGACCACGGCGTGACGAGCGCAGCGCCCGAAAGCTCGTTGAGCACGATGACAGGGTTCGAACAGCCGATCTGTTGCACGGCGAAGTCGAACAGCCTCTTCGCCTTGTCGGGGATCGTCGCGGGATCCGCCGGCGCAGTCGTCGTGCCGATGCGGCCGTTGAAGTTGAGGTCGAAATACATCTCGGCCGCGCCCTTCGCGCGCATCTGCGCCGGATAGTCCCCGCTGGACGCGGCGACGACGAGACCCGGCTTGCCGAGGATGTTCGTGAACTCCGGCGTCGTCCAGCCGTACTCAGCCCAGATCGGCTGTGTCGCCGGCAGGCCGCACTGGCCCGCGTATGACGCCGGCGGCGCTGCGGCATGCGCCGACGCCGGCCAGGCCGCCAGCACCACGAATAACGCGAGGAACCTCTTCACGACCCCGCCACGTGATACCAGAGAAAGGCAGCGACCAGGTCAGCTGAGCTGACCTGGTCGCATTCCTTTACTCGTTGTCGAGCGGGGTGTCGACCTCGGGGATCTCTTCGGCCTCTGCGCGACGCGCCTGAGGATCGGGCTCGGAACCGTTGCCCTCGGCGACGTCGTCGCCGAAGTCGAGACCGAGCCCGGCGAGGCCTTCGCCGCCGTCGGTGTCGATCTCCTCGAGCGCCGCGAGGAGCTGCTCCTCGGTCTGCGGCCGCGTGTACGCGCTAGCCGGCACCGCGTCCGACGGACGGATGTCGATGTTGCGGTACCGCTTCAGCCCCGTGGCCGCCGGGATGAGCTTCCCGATGATCACGTTCTCCTTCAGGCCGAGCAGCCGGTCGACCTTGCCTTCGATCGCCGCGTCGGTGAGGACCTTCGTCGTCTCCTGGAAGGAGGCAGCGGAGAGGAACGACTCGGTCGCGAGCGACGCCTTCGTAATCCCGAGGATCAGTGGCTCCGACGTTGCCTGTTCCTTCTTGTCCTTCTTCATGCGCGCGTTCTCGCGCTCGAGCGCGACCTTGTCGACGAGCTGGCCGGGAAGCAGATCGGTCTGGCCCGCGTTCTCGATGCGGACCTTCTTCAGCATCTGCCGGACGATCAGCTCGATGTGCTTGTCGTGGATCTCGACGCCCTGCGACATGTACACCTTCTGCACCTCGCCGACGAGATACAGCTCGATCGACGTGTAGCCCTTCAGGCGCAACAGGTCGGCAGGGTTGAGCGAGCCCTCGTGCAGCGCGTCGCCGGCCTCGACGACCTGGCCGTGCGCGGCGAGCAGACGCGTGCGGCGCGGGACGGTGTACGACTTCTCGTCCTCCTCCTTGCCGCTCGTCGGGACGATCGTCAGCTTGAGCTGGCGCTCCGTCTCCTCGATCGCGAGCGTGCCTCCGATCTCTGCGAGCTGCGCGGCACCCTTCGGGTTCCGCGCCTCGAAGATCTCGACGACGCGCGGTAGGCCGTGCGTGATGTCGGCGCCGGCGATGCCGCCCGTGTGGAACGTGCGCATCGTCAGCTGCGTGCCCGGCTCCCCGATCGACTGCGCGGCGATGATGCCGACCGCGTCGCCGATCTCGGACATCTCGCCCGTCGCGAGGAACGTTCCGTAGCACGCCTGACACACACCGGTCTCCGCCTTGCACTTGAGCACCGAGCGCACCGGGACGACGAAGTCCTTCGCCGCGTCGCCGAGCTCCTCGACGATCTCGCGCAGGCGCGAGTTCGTGACCTCCTCGCCCTTCTCGGCGATGACGGTCTTGCCCGGCTTGCCGGACGCGAGTGGCTTATGGATGTCTTCTGCGAGAATGCGCGCGGTGACGCTCTTGTTCAGGCCGTCCGCGAGATAAAGCGGCAGCTCGACGAACTCCTTCGTCTTGCAGTCCGCCTCGCGAATGATCACGTCCTGCGAGACGTCGACGAGACGCCGCGTCAGGTAGCCCGAGTCGGCAGTGCGGAGAGCCGTGTCGGCCTGGCCCTTGCGTGCGCCGTGCGTCGAGATGAAGTACTCGAGCACCGACAGGCCTTCCATGAAGTTCGCCTTGATCGGGCGCTCGATGATCTCGCCCTTCGGATTCGCCATGAGGCCGCGCATGCCGGCGAGCTGACGCAGCTGCGTGAACGAGCCGCGTGCACCCGAGTTGGCCATCATGTAGATCGGGTTCAGCTCGTTGAGGTTGTCGGTCATCGCGTCGGCGACGGTGTCGGTCGCCTCGGTCCAGATCTCCACGATCGACTCGTGGCGCTCTGACTCCGTGATGAGACCGTGCTCGTACGCCTGCTCGACCTTCGCGACGCGATCCTCGTAGTCGCCGAGGATCTTCTCCTTCTCCGGCGGGATGACGATGTCGTTCTTCGAGATCGTCACGCCGGCGCGCGTCGCATAGATGAAGCCGAGCTCCTTGATCGTGTCGAGCACCGACGCGACAGCGTGTGCGCCGTACGTGTCGACGAGCGTCGAGATGAAGTCGCCGAGCTCCTTCTTCGAGAGCGTGCGGTTGAGGTAGTCGTGGTAGGTCGTGTACTCGCCCTCGAGCTCGCCGACCGCCTCGCGCAGCGCGCGATCGACCTCCGCGTTGAAGATCACGCGGCCCGGGGTCGAGACGATGAGCTCGCCCTCCCACAGGTACTCGATCGGCTGCTGGAGCTCGATCTGCTTCGCCTCGAGCGCGAACTCGACCTCCTCCTCGGTGCGGAACCTCTGCGGCCGTGGGTCCATGTCCTCCGCCGCGACGTCGTCGAAGCTCTTGTCCGAGTACGTGAGGTAGTACGAGCCGAGCACCATGTCCTGCGTCGGCGTCGCGAGCGCGCGGCCCGATGCCGGCGAGAGGATGTTGTTCGCCGAGAGCATGAGGATGCGCGCCTCGGCCTGCGCCTCCGCCGACAGCGGCACGTGCACCGCCATCTGGTCGCCGTCGAAGTCCGCGTTGAACGCGTGGCACACGAGCGGGTGCACCTGCACCGCCTTGCCTTCGACGAGCACGGGCTCGAACGCCTGGATGCCGAGGCGGTGGAGCGTCGGCGCGCGGTTCAGCAGCACCGGGTGCTCCTGGATCACCTCTTCGAGGATGTCCCAGACCTCGGCCTGCATCTGGTCGACGTGCCGCTTGGCCGCCTTGATGTTCTGGACGATCTTCCGCTCGACGAGCCGGCTCATGATGAACGGCTTGAAGAGCTCGAGCGCCATGAGCTTCGGCAGACCGCACTGATGCAACTTGAGGTACGGCCCGGCGACGATCACCGAGCGGCCCGAGTAGTCCACGCGCTTGCCGAGCAGGTTCTGGCGGAACCGGCCCTGCTTGCCCTTGAGCATGTCGGAGAGTGACTTGAGCGGGCGGTTGCCCGGCCCCGTCACCGCGCGGCCGCGGCGGCCGTTGTCGAACAGCGCGTCGACGGCCTCCTGCAGCATGCGCTTCTCGTTGTTGACGATGATCTCCGGCGCGCCGAGGTCGAGCAGCCGCTTGAGGCGGTTGTTGCGGTTGATGACGCGGCGATAGAGATCGTTCAGGTCCGACGTCGCGAAGCGGCCACCGTCGAGCTGCACCATCGGGCGCAGCTCCGGCGGGATCACCGGCACGGCCTCGAGGATCATCCATTCCGGCTTGTTCTCGGAGGTGACGAACGCCGAGACGACCTTCAGCCGCTTGATCGCGCGCTGCTGCTTCTGGCCCTTTGCGGTGCGGATGGTCTCGCGCAGGCTTGCGGCCTCGTTCGTGAGATCGAGGTCCTTGAGCAGGTCGCGGATCGCCTCCGCCCCCATGCCGCCGCGGAAGTAGACGCCGAATCCGTACGGCGACCCGAAGCGGTCCTTGAGCTCCCGGAAGATCTGCTCGTCGTTGACGATCATCTTCGGCTCGAGCTCGCGGAACAGCAGCCACGTCTGCTCGAGGCGGCGGACCGAGTCGACGGCGGCCTCGCGCGCGTCCTCGCGGCGAGACTCGATGTCGAGGTACATCTCGCGCACCTTCAGCGCCCAGGCGATGATCGCGTCCAGGTCCTCCTTCTGGATGCGGCCGTCCGTGCGCAGGCACAGGTCGTTCGTGAGCTCGCGGATGTCCTGGCCCTCTTCCCACGAGTCGACGACGTCGCGAAGCAGCCCGTTGCCGAGCTCGCGCGCCTTCTCGAGGTTCTTCTGGTCGACGCCGCCGATGAGCTCGACATCGTCTGCGTGCGGCTCCTCGCCGAGCAGCAGCGCGTCGACGACGCGATGCATGTGCTTCGTGATCGCGCCCTTCTTCGCACCGGTCGCCTTGTCGAACGCCTTCTCGAGCGGAGCGATCGAAGCGAGGATCTGCTCGGCCGCGACTGCGACCTGCTCGAGCTCACGCGGCGCGAGCCGGCGGTCGTCGCGGATCGCCGTCGAGCGCACGAGCTCGCGGATCTTCTTCGAGTCCTCCGTCGTGATCTTCGGGACGAGCTCGACGAACAGCCCGCCGACGAGCTTGCGCGCGTCGTCGAGCGTCGGCAGCGCCTGCTCCTCGGCCCAGTTGTTGAGGCCGCGGACCCAGAAGTCGTCGTCCTCGTCGAAGTTGCGCTCCTTGCCCTTCGCGAAGAACTCGCGACGGCGGGCAAGACGGTCCTCGAGCGCGGCGAGCGCCTCGTCGCGGTCGACGTCGATGCGCTCGGCCTCGGCCTTGACCTGGTCCTCCAGGCCGTTGACGTCGGCGGCGCGCTTCTCGTTGTCGACCGCGGTGACGATCGACGCTGCGAAGTACAGGACCTTCTCGAGCTCGCGCGGAGCGATGTCGAGGAGGTAGCCGATGCGGCTCGGCACGCCCTTGAAGAACCAGATGTGCGAGACCGGCGCGGCGAGGTCGATGTGACCCATGCGCTCGCGGCGCACCTTCTGCCGCGTCACCTCGACGCCGCAGCGCTCGCAGATGATCCCCTTGTAGCGGACGCGCTTGTACTTCCCGCAGTAGCACTCCCAGTCGCGCGTCGGGCCGAAGATGCGCTCGCAGAACAGGCCGTCGCGCTCCGGCTTCAGCGTGCGGTAGTTGATCGTCTCAGGCTTCGTGACCTCGCCCGAAGACCAGTCGCGGATCTGCTTGCTGGATGCAAGCCCGATCCGAATCGCATCGAAATCGTTGATGTCGATCAAGTTCTTCAGTCCTCCAATTCCAGGTCAACGAGGTCCGCGTCGCCGAGCGGACCGATCTCTGCATCCGCCTCTTCAGCCGCTTCGTCCTTCTCCGACACCTCGACGTCCTCGAGGTCGCCGAGCGACTCGTCGGCGGGAAGGACGAGCTCGCCCTCCACGTCGACGCGCTCCTGGCCTTCCTCCGCCTCTTCGGCCGTCGGCTGGCGGCCGACTGCGCGCAGCGAGCCGGGCGAGAGGTCGATGCCGAGCTCCTCGGCTGCGCGCAGGAGCTCGTCCTCCTCCTCGCGCACCTCCACCTCGCGACCCTCGTCGGACAGCACGTGCACGTCGAGCGCGAGCGACTGCATTTCCTTCAGCAGCACCTTGAAGGACTCGGGGATCGACGGCTCGGCGATGTTCTCGCCCTTGACGATCGCCTCGTACGCCTTCACGCGCCCGACGGTGTCGTCGGACTTGATGGTGAGCATCTCCTGCAGCGTGTACGCGGCGCCGTAGGCCTCGAGCGCCCACACCTCCATCTCGCCGAAGCGCTGGCCGCCGAACTGCGCCTTGCCGCCCAGCGGCTGCTGGGTGACGAGCGAGTACGGGCCGGTGCTGCGCGCGTGGATCTTGTCGTCCACGAGATGGAGCAGCTTCAGGAGGTACATGTAACCGACCGTCACCTTCTGCTCGAAGGGCTCGCCGGTGCGGCCGTTGTACAGCTGGATCTTCCCGGAGCACTTGCGACCGAGCGGCCGCTTCTCGTCGACGACGATCTTGATCGGCGAGTCCGGATACATCTGCGTGTACTTGATGAGCGCCTCGTCGACGTCCTGCGGCGTCGCGCCGTCGAACACGGGCGAGGCGATCGGCGTCGGCGCCGGCGCGTTGATGACCATGCGGCGGCGCTTCCACTCCTCTTCCGTCGGCTCGGGCGCATCGCCGTTCTCCGCGGCGAACACGCCGTGAGCGGCCGCCCAGCCGATGTGCGTCTCGAGCACCTGGCCGATGTTCATGCGGCTCGGCACGCCGAGCGGGTTGAGGATGATGTCCACGGGGCGGCCGTCCGGAAGGAACGGCATGTCCTCCTCGGGGACGATCTTCGAGATGACGCCCTTGTTGCCGTGGCGGCCGGCGAGCTTGTCGCCTTCCGCGATCTTGCGCTTCTTCGCGACATAGACGCGGACGAGCTCGTTCACGCCCGGGCTCAGGTCGTCGCCGGCCTCGCGCGAGAACGTCTTGACGTCGATGACGACGCCGCCCTCGCCGTGGGGGACCTTGAGCGACGTGTCGCGCACCTCGCGCGCCTTCTCCTTGAAGATCGCGCGAATGAGCTTCTCCTCCGCCGTCAGCTCGGTCTCGCCCTTCGGCGTGACCTTGCCGACGAGCAGATCGCCGGAGCCGACCTCTGCGCCGATGCGCACGACGCCGCGCTCATCGAGCTGGGCGAGCGACTCCTCCGAGCGGTTCGGAATGTCGCGCGTGATCTCCTCGTCGCCGAGCTTCGTCGAGCGCGCGTCGATCTCGTACTCGTGGATGTGGATCGACGAGAGGATGTCGTCCTTGACGATCCGCTCCGAGATGACGATCGCGTCCTCGAAGTTGAAGCCCTCGAACGGCATGAACGCGACGAGCAGGTTCGCGCCGAGCGCGAGCTCGCCGTTGTCGGTCGAGCTGCCGTCCGCGAGGACCTGCTGGGCGGTCACGGTCTCGCCGAGGCGCACCACCGGCTTGTGGTGGATGAGCGTCCCCTGGTTCGAGCGCATGAACTTCGTGAGCGTGTAGTCGGTCTTGCCGTCCTTCGACTCGACGGTGATCTTGTCCGCGTCGACGTCGACGACCGTCCCCGGCTTCTCGGCGATCACGACGTCGCCCGAGTCGACCGCTGCGCGGTACTCGAGGCCGGTGCCGACGAGCGGCGCCTGGCGGATGAGCAGCGGCACGGCCTGACGCTGCATGTTCGCGCCCATGAGCGCGCGGCTTGCGTCGTTGTGCTCGAGAAACGGAATGAGCGCGGTCGACACCGAGACGATCTGGGCCGGCGCGACGTCCATGAACTCGACGTCTTTCGGCGCGGCCGTGACGGCCTCGCCCTCGGCCGAGCGGCAGAGCACCGCCGAGCCGACGAGCTTGCCGTTCTTGTCCAACTCCGCGGTCGACTGCGCGATCGTGAAGCGGGACTCCTCGACCGCGTCGAGGTAGACGATCTCGTCCGTCACCTTGCTCGCGACGACACGGCGGTAGGGCGTCTGCACGAAGCCGAACTCCGACACCGTCGCGTACGACGCGAGGTAGCCGATGAGGCCGATGTTCGGGCCTTCCGGCGTCTCGATCGGGCACATGCGCCCGTAGTGCGTAGGGTGAACGTCGCGTACCTCGATCGGCGCGCGCTCGCGGGTGAGGCCGCCCGCGCCGAGCGCCGACAGGCGGCGGCGGTGCGTGAGGCCGGCGAGCGAGTTCGTCTGGTCCATGAACTGCGACAGCTGCGAGGAGCCGAAGAACTCCTTCAGCGCCGCGACGACCGGGCGGATGTTGATGATCGTCTGCGGCGTGATCGTGTCGACGTCCTCCGTCGTCATGCGCTCGCGCACGACGCGCTCCATGCGGTACAGGCCGACGCGGAACGCCTCCTGAATGAGCTCGCCGACGGTGCGCAGACGGCGGTTGCCGAAATGCTCGTACTCGTCAAGCTCGGAGGCGATCGGCGCGCGCGGCAGTCCGATCGCGTCGGCGGCGAAATCCTTCGAGTCCTCGGGCACGCCAAGCTTGACCGGCAGGTCGATGAGCTTCCGGACGAGCGCGACGATGTCCTCGGTCGTGAGGACACGGGTGCCCTCCGGGACGTTGACGCCGAGTCGCTGGTTGAGCTTGTAGCGGCCGACCTTCGTCAGGTCGTAGCGCTTGGGATCGAAGAAGAGCGCGCGCAGGAGGTTCCGCGCGTTGTCGAGCGTCGGCGGCTCACCCGGGCGCTGCTTCTTGAAGACCTCGATCAGCGCCTCTTCCTCGCGCGTCGTTGGGTCCTTCTCGAGCGTGTTCTGGATGTACACCCGCGTCGACTCGTCGAAGAGGGAGAGGATGGCATCGTTCGTCGACGTGTCGAGCTCGAACCCGGTAGTCGGGTCTTCGGTCGGCAGCGCCCGCAGGAGCGTGGTGATCG
>DASSXM010000026.1:0-4162 GCA_035703805.1 Gaiellaceae bacterium
TTCCGAGCGCCGATGCGCCGATGACGCAGCGGACGGACGCGCACGTGATTCCAAGATCGATCGGCGGCAAGCTCTCGGCGCTGAACCTCTGCAAGCGCTGCAACAGCGATATGGGCAAGACGGAGGCGCTGCTGGCACAGGACGTCTCTGTCCGTCTCCTAGTCGACCAGCTCGAGGATCGGCTTCCGGCCGAGGTCACTCAGGCCGTCCGCTACCGGCAGAGCTTCTTCACCGACCACGAGGTCTACGGGCGCGTCGAGGCCGGCATGGACAAGCTGGCCGAACTGCGGCCGAAGGAGTCAGCAACGATCAAAGGCGACGAGAACACGCTCAAGCAAGCACTCGCCGAACTCGACCGACTCGGTGCTGCGGACGAGCGAAAGCAGGAACTACGCGAGGAGTTCGAACGAGCCAGGCCCGGCGAGTGGATCGACGTGCGCCCCGGCTACCGGATCCAAAGGCTCATCGACTGGACCGAGGTCCGCTTCAAGCCGAGCCTGACCGACCCGATCGTTCCGCTGCATGTTCCTGTCGGCATGGCCTACCTCTACGTCGCTCTCTGCCTACGCGAACTCGTCTACGCCGAGGAACTCGCCCCTGTCCGAAGCGCACTGCAAGAGGCCATGGCCGGCAACACTCAGGCAGCCGACGCCTATTGCCCCGCCAACCGCTGCGGCACCCGCATCGTGGAGCCGGCCCACCTCCTCCGCGCGAAGACCGACGACGACGCCGTGCAGGTGAACGTCCAGATCTTCCGCGACCTCGTCTGGCCCATTCGCTTTCCCGGGATCAAGCTCGCAGGCGAGCAAACCCTTTACGTGCTAGACGTTGAACACGGAACCGAGATGTGGGCGACAAAGATTGCGTAGACACCCGTGACCGACCCCTCAATCGAGCGGTGGACGCTGGTGGACGCTGCGTGGACGTCGAACGGACGATCCGGCGTCACACACGACAACAGAAGTAGGCCTACAGCAGGCTAAACAGCGAAGCCCTCTGACGGACTCGAACCGTCGACCCCCTCCTTACCATGGAGGTGCTCTACCAACTGAGCTAAGAGGGCGCTCGAGCGGGAAGTCTAGCCCGGCTTGTTACACGCCTTCGAGCGCGACGACCCGCTTGTCATCGACCGCCTGCGCGAGCGCAGCGTGGTCGCGGTCGTTGAGGTCGGCGTACGCGGCAGAGAACTCAGCAATCGAGCGGTCGAAGCTGTCGCTCTTGCCGAGATACGACGCAATCGCGATCCGGTCGCCTGACCGTGCGTGTGCACGCGCGAGCGACCACGCGCACCAGCTCGCATACGTCGTCAGACCGCCTGCGCTGATGCGCTCGAGGTCGACCGACATCTTCCAGTCGCGCAACTGCCGCACGTAGAAGTCGCGCGCGGTGCCGCGCTCGTCCTCGACGTGCGTCCAGCCGAGGAAGATGTCGCTCGCCGCTTGCGCGACCCGCTGCCCGACGACGACTCGCTGCGCGTTGTTCGACTCCTCCGCGCGCCCGACGTACGCCTCGAGCACGGACGGGCCGGCCTCCTTCAGCTGCAAGATGAGCGCGTCCTCGTTGTCGCGACCGAGCAGCAGGAGGATCCACGAGCGCATGCCGACGCTGCCGACGCCGACGACTTTGCGCGCGAGATGCGCGTAGCGAAAGCTCTCGAGCAGACGCCGCCGTTCCGGCGGGAGCGAGCGCCGGTACTGGCGGTAGATCTCGCGCAGGTGCTCGACGCGGTTCGGATGGCCCTCGAGCAGCTCCTCGACCGGGACGATGAGCGGTGGCTTCGAGACGAAGCGCGGCTCGCCGTCGACCATCTCCGTCAGCGTCTTGAGCTCGTGTGCAGTGCTGTTCGTGCGAGCGTGTTGCGCGTCGCGCTCGACATCGCGGCGCTCACGCGAACTGCGCAGTGCGTCCGCGATCGTCGCCACGTCGGCGCGCGCGTACCAGACATCGACGTTGCGCATCGCCGCGAACTTCCGCATCGCGTCTCGATACGATTGCAGAGTGGCGAGTACAGCCGCCTTGCGCTTCGCATCGGAGAGGCCGATCCCGCGCGAGGCGATCTCGACGCTTGCGGCGAGACGCTTGACGTCCCACTCGAACGGGCCGCGTGTCGTCTCGTCGAAGTCGTTGATGTCGAAGACGAGGTTCCGCTCCGGCGACGCGTAGCCGCCGAAGTTTGCGAGATGGGCGTCGCCGACGAGCCCGACCCGGAGCCCGCTGTTCGGAGAAGGCGCGAGGTCGTTGGCCATCACCGCCGCGGCGCCGCGGTAGAACGCGAACGGCGACGCGAGCATCCGTCCGTAGCGGATCGGCAGCAGCTCCTGCACGCGCGTCACCCCCTGCGCGATGAGGATCCCGATCGGGTCGCGGTCGGGGGACAGGTCGAGCGCGGCGTGGCACGACCGAGGCGCGGCCGCGCGCGCCACACGCCCCTTTTCGACTCGCTCCTCGACCGTCAGATGGGCGACCGGCTGGATCATCTCGCTCAAATGGGCCTGAGAGGACGTCTTTCACACCCTCCCGAAACCTTAAAGGACTGCTTGATCGGACCGATACCAAGCGTAGGCGGAAGTAGGACCCTCGCAAACGCCCTACTTGTAACTCATATTACGATACAAACGAGCATCGGTCCAGACCATGGCTGCCGGAACGCGTCGGACATGGTCCTCCGTTAGCCGCATCCGTCGAGCGCTGAGCCAGGGCGGCGTGCGCGTCGTCGTCACGTCGACGGTGCCGTGCACACTGTCCAGCCGTCGGCGAGGACGGCCGGCGACGCGGAAGCGGAAGACGACCGCCGCGTCCTAGCGCGGCGCTTGCAGCGCCCGTTGCTGCGTGATAAGAAGTGCAATCGGCGCTCGCCTCTCCGTTCTGCTTGCGGCTGCTTCCGTCGCGGCGCTGCTAACGGGCGCCGCTGTCGCCCACCGCAGCGGGCCGCGCGGCGCGCCTTCAACGAGGGAGCTCGTCCACCCGGTTTGGGAGGCCGTCGTCAATGCGGATTCGCGGTTCACTCTCGTGCACAAAGAACTCTTCGACGCTGCAACCTCACGGGGCGGTTGGAAACTCGGTCAACGCGAGCTCGCCGTCGAAGACCTCGGGCGCGCCCGAAGCGCGCTCGAATCCGCGATCAAGGAGCTGTCGCCGATCCTCGACTCCCCGTTCGTACACAAGACGTTGGACACTGTCCTCGGCCTCGAGGAGCGTCTCGAGCGCGCTGTCAAGACCGCGAAGAACGCCAACGACGCGTTCGCCGCGACCCGCGGGCTCGTAGTCGACGCGGAGGCGCAGCTCGAGCGGCTGATCACGTATCTGGACCTGACCGTGGTGGAGATCCGCGCGACCTTCAAGTGGCCGGTGACGACGTATGACGTGGACCTCTACCACTCCGTGCATTTCGTCGTTTCAGGCGTGAACTTCAAGTGGTCTAACTCGAACGACTGCGGCGATTTCCGTAGCAACCACGTTGCGCACTGGTCGCATCCGGACTCCAAGGCGCCGGGAGCATGCCCACCCCAGGCGGTCCACCCTGGCACGATCACCGTGATCGCCAGCTCGGGCGAGTTCAGCTGCAAAGGCGTCTACCCCGACGGCTCCGCGGCGGGCACAGAGACGGGCCCCGCGCGCGAGCCCTGCACTGTGCGCAAGTAGCAGGTCTCGCTTACGGTGCGCCGAGAGCGTGCGGGACGCGCAGCCGCAGCGCCTGCGGAACGACCTCGAACCGCGCCGGCGTCGTCCCGACCTGCTCGCCGTCGAGCTCGAGCGGCAGCTCGCGCTCCGCGTCCACCGTCACTGTCGCGCTGCTCAGCACCTCGACCTTCGGATGGCTCACAAGCGAGAGCATGTTGTGGAGACAACAACAGAAAATGGTCCTCAGTGGAGGACTTTCAAAACTTTCCCTGGAGCCACTCGAGGTAGCGATCTCCACCGTTCATTTTCCCACAGATGGCTCTAGCAGCCAAAAATCAAAGGCTGGCTGGCCAGATGGCCGTCGCAAGTACGGCGAAGTGAGCGGTGCTATCAAAGCCGTCCTGGACCGCTCCCTTTCCGCGTTGACGGTTCAGGCCGCGGTTTTCTGTAGCGCTTCCTGTGCATCGTTCCACGTGGCGCGCACTTCCCGCGGCGTCTTGTAGTCGAGCCGTGAGTGCGGCCGGTCGTGGTAGTGGTCGAT